>CAYOBS010000333.1:0-3970 GCA_964402305.1 uncultured Planctomycetaceae bacterium
ACGGGCAAGATGCCCGTGCTACTCACGGGCAAGATGCCCGTGCTACTCACGGGCAAGATGCCCGTGCTACTCACGGGCAGGATGCCCGTGCTACGAGGCCCGCGGCCTGACCATGCAAACCTACCCATACAAGTTCGTGCCGATCTACAAAGAGAAGATCTGGGGCGGTCGAAACCTCCAGCGGCTCTTTGGCCGGGATTTGCCCGCCGGTGAATCCATCGGCGAAAGCTGGGAGCTGGCGGACCTCGTCGAGGGCGTCAGCCGCGTCGCCAACGGCCCGGCCGCCGGCGTCACGCTGACAGACCTCACGGGCCTTCTCGGCCCGCGCCTGCTCGGCGGCTGCCGGCCCATGCCGGATGGGCGATTCCCGCTGCTGCTCAAGCTGCTGGACGCAAACGACAGGCTTTCGCTCCAGGTCCACCCGGACGCCGAGGCCGTCAAGGCCATCGGCCCGGGCGCAGCCCTGAAGACCGAATGCTGGTACGTCATCGAAAGCCGCGACGGGATGATCTACAAGGGCGTCCTGCCCGGCGTGACGGCCCGGCAGTTCCGCGCCGCGATAGAGAACGACACTGTCGAGCAGTGCGTCAAGGCCTATAGGGTGGCGGCGGGGGACTTCCATTATCTCCCGTCGGGGACAGTTCACGCGCTGGGCGCGGGGGTCGTCATCGCGGAGGTCCAGACGCCGTCGGACACCACCTACCGCGTGACCGACTGGGGCAGGGGCCGCGAGATACACGTGGAGCGGTCTATGCGGTGCATCCACTTCACCGAGGCCGACGACTTCACCGAGGCCGGCGACTTCAGCCCGGCCGACGACTTCGCCGATGCCGACACCGCGCCCCCCGGCGCTGGCGACAACACGCTGCCCGGCGCTCAGGGCGACACGCTGCTGACGACGGAGTTCTTCAGCGTCGCCAGGCGCAAGTCCTCGGCGGGCCGGGCCGCGGCCCTGCCGGCCGGGCGATGCGCGGCCGTGATGATGCTCGACGCCAAAACCCCAGCCGAAGTCCGCCACGCCGGCGCCGCCGAGCCGGCCACGAAAGTCCGCGCCGGCGACACCATCCTCATCCCGGCGTGCCTGGAGCATGCCGAGATCGTGACGGACAGCGCGTGCATCTGGCTGGAAGTTACGCTACCGGAGGGAAAAGGGGGGCTGACCCCTGCCCCCTCTGCCCCGTGGCCGGGCGAAGAAGAACCAACCGGCCGGGAAGGGGAAATAAATGGTTAGCGTCCCTATTTCTACTATTTCTACTATTTCTAGGATTTTCCTCAGCGAGTGGTAGTAAATAGCTGGAGGTGTACTATGGCAGACAGTCCGTGTGGCGGTCGCGTGGCGTGGAGACGCGCTGTCTTATCGGTGTTGTATTGTGGGGTTGTGGCGGCAATATGGTGGATCCCGCTATTATGCATTGGTAAGTCATGGCGACGGCCGGCGGATGCGATGTCGTCATGGTTGGCCGGATTGCGTGGCCATGTCCCAGGTGATTATCCTTACCTAACAGCGTTTAGAAGTGTGTGCGTTATTGGCATCATCGGATTGCCCTTGTATCTTGCTATAGTGGCGAAGTGTTCTGTTGTATCGCGCGTTGTGCTTGGTGTGTGTGGTGTTCTACTCTGGCTTGCGTATATAGGGCTGGTTGTGATCGCTGAATGGTGGCGAACGTTGGAGATACGGTGATACGTGCGAGACGTCCAAATGTGGGAGAAGTAGATGCCGAGCGAAGAGAATAGGGACACCGGCGCCAAAGGATAAAAATGCCCAAGATCAGAATCCAAAAGGTCCTCGCCGAGGCCGGCGTGGCGAGTCGCAGGGCGGCTGAGGAAATGGTCACCGACGGGCGGATATCGGTCAATGGCCGGCCGGTAACGTCGCTGCCGATGTTCGTTGACCCCGACTTCGACCGGATATTCATCGACGGCAAGGCCCTTCGCCGCCGCACGCGGCAGAAGCTGTACTTCCTGCTGAACAAGCCGCGCGGGGTTCTCTGCACGGCCGACGATCCCCAGGGCCGGAAAAAGGCCGTTGACCTGGTGCCCGAGACTCCGGGGGCTCGCGTTTACTGCGTGGGCCGGCTCGACCTTGACACGACGGGCCTGCTGATCCTGACCAACGACGGCGAGTTGACCGAGTACCTCACGCACGCGCGCTACGGCGTGCCGACGACGTACGCCGTGGAGATCGTCGGCCAGCTCTCGGAAGCGGACATTGACGCGTTCAAGCACGGCGTGTACCTCGACGGCCGGCGCACCGGCGGGGGGGGCCTGAAGGTCCTGAGCAAGACGCCCGACCGCAGCATGCTGGAGGTAACGATCAGCGAGGGCCGCAACAAGGAAATAGAGCGGATCCTGCTGAAGCTCGGCGTGAAGGTGCGGCGAATCGGGCGGACCGCCATCGGCCCGATCACGGATCGCGGCCTGAAGGTCGGAAGCTGCCGCGAGCTGACGCCGGCAGAGGTTAAGAAGCTCTTCAAGGCCGGGACAGTTCCGTACGAGAAGAAGAAACAGCAGGATGTTCATCGCAGAGCACGCAGAGCACGCAGAGGAAAGAAGGAGTTCTTTTAGTTCTTCTCTGCGTTCTCTGCGAGCTCTGCGATGAATCCTCAGTCTTTAAGTGTGATAGTCCGCGTTGATCGTGATGTACTCGCGGGACAGATCGCAGGTAAGGGCGGTGAAGCTGCCCTTGCCCAGGCCGATGTCGCAGGCGACGGTTATTTCCTTGCCGGCCAGGTGGGCTTGAACTTTGGGCAGGTCGAACTTTCTGCCGGCGCCTCGGGCGAAGATCGTCACGCCGCCGATTTTGATCTTGAGCTTGTCGGGATCGACCTTGGCGGTGGACTTGCCCAATGCGGCGGCGATTCTGCCCCAGTTGGGGTCGCCTCCGTGAATGGCGCACTTGAACAGCGGCGAGTCGGCCACGCTCTTGGCGGCGATTTTGGCCTCGGCGTCGCCGCGGGCGCCGGAGACGGCTATCTCGACGAGCTTGGTGGCGCCCTCGCCGTCGACGACCACCGATCGCGCCAGCTCGTAGCAGACCTCGCTCAGGGCGGCCTGGAACTTGTCGTAATCGCCCGAGCCCGGCTTGAGCGGCTTGTTGCCGGCGGCGCCCGACGCAAACACGGCCACCGTGTCCGACGTGGAAGTGTCGGAATCGACCGTGATGGCGTTGAAGCTTCGCGCGGCGGCCGTGATGAGCGCCTTGTGCAGGTCGGCCGGGGCTACGCGTGCGTCGGTGGTTATCAGCGCGATCATCGTCGCCATCGACGGGGCGATCATGCCGGAGCCCTTGACGATTCCGGCGACGGTGATTGTCTTTCCGCCGATGCGCGTCTGGACGACGGCGGACTTCTCTCGCGTGTCGGTGGTCATTATCCCGCGAAGGGCGGCGGCGTCGTTGGCCTGCCCCAGCCGGGCCGCGGCCGCGGCTATGCCCGCGCGGACCTTGTCCATCGGCAGGCGATGGCCGATGATCCCCGTCGAGGCCACGAGCACCTTGCCGGCCTGGCAGCCGAGCAGCCGCCCGGTGAGCCGTGCCATTGCCTCGGCGTCGGCCAGGCCGCGCGGGCCGGTGCAGACGTTGGAGCATCCGCTGTTGACGACCATGCCTCTCGCCTTGCCGCAGCCGCGAGGCATGATCCGCCGCAGCCAGAGCACCGGCGCGCCGACGACCTGGTTGGTCGTCGTCAGGATCGCCGCCGACGCGTCGGCCTGGCAGGCCAGGATGGTCAAATCCTCCTGACTGGTTGACTTGATCCCGCAATGGACCGCCCCGGCCGAGAAACCGCCGGGCAATGTGATGTGACGGATAGTGCTCATGTCTTCTTCTTCTCTGCGTCCTCTGCACTGCAAACCTGTAACATCTTGTTTTTTTGACAAGAAACATTCATGCGCTTCGCGTAAGCGGCGACTAGTGCTTTGGTTGCGGCCGAAGGCTGCGCCAGGTTCTCTGCACTGCTAACCGTACATTTCT
>CAYOBS010000334.1:0-3961 GCA_964402305.1 uncultured Planctomycetaceae bacterium
AATGCAATCGCTTTTCGCAGCGCCGGGGCGTCGAAGCTGTCAACCGCGGCCAGGTAGCCCATCATGGCGCCCGCGAAGCTGTCGCCGGCGCCGGTGGGGTCCACCACCTTCCGCGCCGGGTAGCTCGGCAGGGCGCAGACCTTCTCGCCCGCGAAAAGCAGGCTGCCGTGCTCGCCCTTCTTGACCACCACGAAACGCCGCACCCTGCGCGCGATCTCGATCCCGGCGGCGACCACGTTGGCCTTGCCGGTCATCAGCTTGGCCTCGGAATCGTTCAGCACCAGTCCGTCGATGTGGTCCAGCAGGGCGCTGACCGCGTCGTGCTCGGTGGTGATCCACAGGTCCATCGTGTCGGCCACGACGAGCGACGGCTCCGTGAGCTGGCCGAGCAGCTCCAGTTGCAGCACCGGGTGGGTGTTGGCCAGGAAGACGTACCTGCTGTCACGGAATGCATCGGGGATTGTCGGCCCGGCCTCGCCCAGGACGTTGAGGTCCACCGAGACCGTGTCGCGGATGTTGACGTCGGCGTGGTATCGCCCGTGCCAGCGGAAGGTCTTGCTGCCGGCGCGGACTTCCAGCCCGGCCAGGTCTATCCGCGGGTTGTCACGCAGCGGCTTGAGGAAGTCCGGCGGGCAGTCGTCGCCCACGACGCCGACCAGCCGGACGTCGGTAAAGAAACTCGCCGCGTAGGCGAAGTAAACGCTCGACCCGCCAAGCGCGTCGACAACCTTGCCCGAAGGCGCCTCCACGGTGTCAATGCCGATGCTGCCCGTAACTAATAGGCTCATGTGTCATTCCAAACGGAGAACCGCTCCAACCTGGCCGGCCTGTCGGACCGCCGGCCACGAACGCGGCGCATCGTACCTAATACCGGTTCGCGGCGAAAGGGGTTGTCGAGGGCTCGGCTCGCGCGGTATAGGTCCTATGGGACTTATGGGACCTATAGGCGAAAGGGATTGTCGAAAGCAGGACTCGCAGAGGCACATGAGCCTTCGGCTCACCTGAAAGCATGAAAGACGGTCATCTTCTCTCCGCGGCCTCTGCGCCCTCCCGCGGGGATCGTGGGTTTGCGTGAAATCCGCCGCTTCTTCTTCCTATTGCCCCGTCTGCCGGGCGGCAAGGCAGCGGGCGATGCGGGCCAGCGTCCTTTCCCGGCCGAGGATGTCGAGCGTCTGGCCGATGGGGGGGCTGATGGCGGTGCCCGTCACAGCCACGCGCAGCGGCTGGGCCACCTTGCCCAGCCCCAGGTTGGCGGCTTGGCAGTACTCGGCCAGGAACTTCTCCAGTCCCTCGGCCCCGGCGGACCAATTGAAGGCGGCGAGCTTGTCCCGCAGGTCAGCCAGGACGGCATAGCCGGCGGCGTCGCCCTTTTCCAGGACCTTCTTGACCGCCTGATCGTCATAGCCGAAGCCGTCGTCCGGCCCGAACAGCACGCCGCACTTGGCGGTGATGTCGGCGAAGGTGCGGAAACCCCTGGTGATCTCCAGCAGCCGCCGGAGCATTGCCTCGTCGCCGGCCGGGATGGGCGTGTCGTTCAGCGATAGGTAATCGGCAAAACCCGCAAGCAGGCGGTCCGGCGTGGCCGCGGCGGCGGCGTCGGTGTTGAACGCCAGCAGCTTGTCGCGGTCGAACTTGGCGTTGGCCTTGCCGATGCGGTCGATGCTGAACCGGTCGATCATCTCACGCAGGGTCATCCGCTCGACGTCCCCCGCCGGGCGCCAGCCAAGCAACGCGATGAAGTTGACCAGCGCCTCGGGCAGATAGCCGGCCTTGCGGAAACTGTGGACGTCCACGTCGCCGTCGCGCTTCGAGAGCTTCCGGCCCTGCATGTCCATGATGAGCGGCAGGTGGCAGAACTTCGGCTCGGGCACGCCGAGGGCCTGGCGCAGCACCGACTGCCGCCACGTCTGGCCGAGGAACTCCTGCCCGCGGCAGATGAGAGTCACGCCCATCGTCGCGTCGTCGACCACGTTGGCAAGGTAGAACGTCGGATAGCCGTCGTCCTTGCGGATGACGAAGTCTTCCATTTCGCCGGCAGGGACTCTCACGTCGCCGAACGCCTCGTCGTGGATCGTCACGTCGGCAGCCGGCACGATGAACCGCACGACCACAGGCTTACCGGCTGCGCGGGCCGCGGCGGCGTCCTGGGCCGATGGGAACGTCGCGGGGCGCTCGTGGCGGTAGCCGCGTTTGGCGGCCTCGGCCGCGACGCGCTGGGCATCGAGCTCCTCGGCCGACTCGAATGCGTAGTACGCCTTGCCCTCGTCGAGCAGCCGCCGGATGTATGTCTCGTACAGGCCCAGCCGCTCCGACTGCCGGTAAGGCCCGTTGGGCCCGCCGACCTCTATCCCCTCATCCCACTCCAGGCCGAGCCAGAGAAGGTCCTCGACGATCTTCGCCACGGCCGACTCATCGTGCCGGGCGCGGTCGGTGTCCTCGATGCGGACCATGAAAGTCCCGCCGGCCTGCCTGGCCAGCAGGAAGTTGAACAGCGCCGTCCTGGCCCCGCCGATATGCAGATGACCCGTCGGCGACGGGGCGAATCGTGTCTTTAGTTTGTCCATGGCGTCTCGTCTTTCCATCAATCTCGCGTGGACCCAAGAGGATGCCATGCGATTCGGATCATTTCGCCAGATTCTGTTTCACGCCGGATCAGACGGGCGGAATCGAGCGGTCGCCGGGATTCCGTAGCCAGGTAACGTAAGCAGGCACAGTCAGCCGCGCCGGTGGCGGCAATTGTTTCGCCCGCGGAAATCCGCAATCCGCTCCCGGCGCGCCGGGACGCAATCCGCAATTGCTTTTCATTCCCCGTACGCCTCGGTCATCTGCCGCCAGAACTCCAGGATGTCGTCCTTGCGATCGCCTTCCATCCACTGGATGGCTTCGCGGGGGTGCTGGTTTATCAGGCCCATTATCATGTAGGGCAGGTGGTAGCCCCAGGTCATCTTCTGCTGAAGCGGCAGGATGGCGTTCTGAATGCCCTCGAAGAGCGGGCGAATCTTGAATTTCGGGTTCTTCAGGAAGCCCAGAAGAAGCTCGGTCGGGCAGTTGCCTGACCCCCGGCCAAGGCCCATCAGCGTGCCGTCGACGAAGTTGGCGCCCTTGATGATCGACTCGATGGTGTTGGCGAAGGCGAGCTGCTGGTTGTTGTGGAAGTGCCCGCCGACTTCCTTGGTCTTCACGTGCATCTGGTACTTCTCGACCAGAAAGTGGACTTCCTCGCTGTAAAGCGCGCCGAAGCTGTCGACGATGTACACGGCCAGGGCTTTAGTCTCCGACTCGATCTGGTCCAGCGCCTCGTCAAGGAACGGCGAGCCTTCCCGGCTGATGGCCATGATGTTCACGGTCGTGTCGTAGCCCTTGTCCGCGGCGACGCGGCAGATGTGGATCGCCTTGTCGATGTCCTTGACGTACGTGGCCACGCGGACGAGCTTGACGATCGACTCCTCGGCCGGCAGAAGGTCCGTGGCGAAGGCCTTGTGCGAGTCCATCATGATGGCGACCTTCGTGTCGCCCGGGTCGATGCCATCGGTGACCTTGCGGAGATCGCTCTCGTCGCAGAAGCGCCACGCGCCGTACTTGTCGGAGGAGAAGAACTCCCGGCTGTTGCGATAGCCCAGCTCGACGTAGTCAACGCCGGCCCCGCACACGGCCTTGTAGACGGCCCGCACGGTCTCCGGGGTGAATTGCGAATTGTTCGCCAGCCCGCCGTCGCGTATGGTGCAGTCGACAACTTTTATTTCCGGACGATACATCGCATTATTCCTTTCAGCCTCGCCGGGCCTCGGTATCGCGGGAACACGCATTCCCTGCCCGACCCGCGTCAAGTGCCAAGTTCATCCATTCTACAACAAATCGGCAATTCCGTCGCGCCGGATTTTTAACAAGTGGCATGGGCATCTTGGCGTAGCATGGGCATCTTGCCCATGAGCCTGCCTGCCGGCAGGCAGGTCCCACGGGC
>CAYOBS010000335.1:0-3941 GCA_964402305.1 uncultured Planctomycetaceae bacterium
TCCAGCAGCAGGTCAAACCGCCCTGGCCGGAGGATGGCCGGGTCCACGATGTCCCGGCGGTTGGTCGCGCCGAGCACGACGACGCCCTTGAGTTCCTCGATGCCGTCCAACTCGGTCAGGAACTGGCTGACGACCCTCTGGGTCGCGCCGCTGTCGCCGCTGCCGCCCCGGACCGGGACGAGGCTGTCGATCTCGTCGAAGAACAATATGCAGGGCGCGGCCTGGCGGGCTTTGCGGAAGACCTCGCGGACAGCCTTCTCCGACCCGCCAATCCACTGGGTCATAAGTTCGGGACCCTTGACGGAAATGAAGTTCACCTTGCTCTCGCGGGCCATGGCCTTGGCCAGCAGCGTCTTGCCCGTTCCCGGAGGCCCGACCAAGAGGATTCCCTTGGCCGGGCGAGTGCCGGCAATCTTGAACAGCTCCGCGTGCTGGAGCGGCCATTGAACCGTCTCGGTCAACTCCCGCTTGATCTCATCCAGCCCGCCCACGTCGTCCCAGCCGACATCGGGCACCTCCACGAACACCTCCCGGATCGCCGACGGCTCGATTTCTCTCAATGCTTCCAGGAAGTGGTCCATGCGTATTTCGAGGGTCAGGATCTGCTCGTACGGGATGTCTTCCAGGGCAAAGTCGATGTTTGGAAAGATGGTGCGGAGGCACGCCATGGCCGCCTCCCGGCACAGCGCCTCCAGGTCGGCCCCGACGAATCCGTGGGTGATCTGCGCCAGGCGATGGAGGTCCACGTCTTTTGCCAGGGGCATCCCGCGGCTGTGGACCTGAATGATCTGCAACCTGCCGTTGGCGTCGGGAATGCCGATCTCGATCTCGCGGTCGAAGCGCCCTGGGCGGCGCAGCGCCGGGTCCAGCGTGTTGGGGATGTTCGTGGCGCCGATGACCAGGACCTGTCCCCGGTCGTGCAGCCCGTCCATCAGCGCCAGCAGTTGGGCGACGACTCGGCGCTCGACCTGTTTCTCCGCGCCCATCTCCTCGCGCTTGGGGGCGATGGCGTCAAGCTCGTCAAGGAAGATAATCGCCGGCGCGTGGGCGGACGCTTCTTCAAAGATGGCCCGGAGCTTGCCCTCGCTCTCGCCGTAGAACTTGGCCATGATCTCCGGCCCGCTGATATGGACGAAGTAGGCGTCGGTCTCGTTGGCAACGGCCCTGGCGATCAACGTCTTGCCGGTTCCGGGCGGCCCGTACAGCAGGACCCCCTTAGGGGCGTCGATGCCGAGGCGCTGGAAAACCTGCGGATATTTCAGCGGCAGTTCCACCATCTCCCTGATGCGACGGATCTCGCGGGACAGGCCGCCGATGTCCTCGTAGGAGATCCGCAGCCCTTTGGACTCGCCGGCCGCCTTGTCCTCCTTGACCGTGATGACCGTGGAGGCATGCACCAGGACCGCACCCGACGGCGCGGCGCTCAAAACCGTGAAGTCGTGCGACCGCGCCCCGAACAGCGTCGCGCGCACCCGGTCGCCGGCCACAAGCGGCAGCCCTTCCAGCAGCCGGCCGAGGTATTTCGTGTCCCCCTTGGCGGTCATCGATGCCAGTTGTTCCCCCGGCGACAGCACGATCCGCTCGGCGGGCCTTGCCTCCGCTCTGGCTATTGACACCTTCTCATCCAGCCCGGCCTGGCAGTTCGCCCTCACCAGGCCGTCGATCTGGACGATGCCCTTCCCGCGGTCGCCTTGGAAGGTGGGCATCAACTTGGCCACGGTGGTTCGCTTGCCCCGGATCTCGACGATGTCGCCCACCGCCGCCCCCAGCCCGCACATGTCATCCGGATCAATGCGGGCGATTCCGCGCCCCACGTCTTTGGGGCCCGCCTCGGCCACCTTGAGAACGATCTCGACAGCCTTCTTCGGTCCGGCGGCGGGTTTCGATTTGGTTGGGGGCATGGTCTTATCCTTCAATTCAGGGCGGCCGGGACATGCCGGCCCCGGGGTATTATCGGGCCTTGTCTTTTGCTCCCAGGACAGGCGGGACAAGGCGCCTCACCACCATGTCCGCCGGCAGAAACGATTCGACGTTGTGCATCATTCCAAGAAACAGAACCCCCGTTCGTCCCGGACGCAGCGATTGACCGATCCGCCGGCCGATGTAGGCGTCTCGTCCGGCCATGGCCCGCCCCCGTGGCGGCGGGCTGATCGGTTGAACCGGGCCGGCCTTGCCCGCCACCCGCGCAAGGGCCGCCTTGACGTTGCGGTACTCGTCCAAGAGCAGCTTCGGGTCTTCCGTGCCCATTAACGTCGCTCCCCGTGCCACCAGGTCCAGGAGCAACTGATGGTTTTCACTGCCCGCGGCAGCGGCCTTCTCAACGATCTCAAGTTCCCTGCCGCAGACAGGCAGCCCATCCTGGTAAAGATCGACCCGGCGATAGTCCAGACTGAGTCGCTCAATCTCCGCGCGGACCTCCTGCCAGAAGTTCTCGAGCAGGGCGAGGTATTCATCCCAATGCCGGCGCCCCAGACGCTCAACGCAGGCCGCTTCCAAATCCGCCGCCATCGTGCCCATGTCGGCCGGAGAATGGAGGATAGGAACAAGAATGAGTTGGCGAGCATATTCCACCGTGTCTTCAGCTTCAGGCATATCCCAGGCCTTCATTCCAAAGTCGCGGGCTCAGCGGTGATGAGGCCCGTCTTGCCCGCCGGCAAACGAGCGGCGCCGCCAGGCAGGTTGTCTGCAAGGAAGCACATTCAGGAACATGATAGAGACTGAGCGGCAATTAGCTGTCGCGTCAGTCTCTTCAGAACAAAGGGAGTGCCCGTCAAAATACCAGACGGACAAACCCAAACCCCGACCCGCTTGCCTTATCGGAAATCGGCAATCGGGACTTTAGCGACTATTTCGCGGGGGCCGGGAAAAAGGAGGAAAAAGGACTATTAAAGATATTAATAGTCTTGTCGATAGATCATATAAGACCTATAATTGATGCGATAAGACCATGACGCAAACGAGGAACATCCTGAACATGCTTGGCCGGCGACGACGGGCGCTCGCCATGCCTTACGATGAACTCCATCGAAGGAGCGGGGTTTCCACCAGCACCTTGAAGCGGGTCTTGCGCGGGGAGGTGACGGCGAGTTTCGCGACGGTGGCCTCCGTTGCTGATTCCCTGGGTGTGGACCTTGGCACCACACATGCCCAGGACGTTACAGCCATGCGCGAACGCCAGGCTCGCGTCAAGGCGCGGAAGCTCATCGCCCTGGTTCAGGGCACCTCTGCCCTTGAGGGCCAGGCAGTCGATGAGTCGGACCGCCGGCTCATGGAGCAGAAGACGGCCGCGCAGTTGTTGGCCGGCTCCGGCCTCAAGCTGTGGGGGCGCTGATGGAGAGCTGGCAGACGATCCCCGGCGAGACGCCCATCGACCCATCCGGCCTGCGCCCATCCGTCCGAAAGGCCATGCACAACCGGGCCCAATTGAACGTCGTGGAGGCCGAGAACATTCGCCAGGCCACCATCCGGTATCTCGCGGGCGTGCCGTCGCGCAGAGGCGCCCCGTTCACGGTCGACTGGACGCTCAAGGTCCACAAGGAGATGTTCGGCAAGGTCTGGCTGTGGGCCGGGAAGATACGCGGGATAGAGCTGAATCTTGGCTCGCCCGCGTGGCGCGTGCGGACCGACCTTCACGATCTCATGGCGGACCTGAACTGCTGGGAAGGATCGGACATGCCGCTCGTCGAACAGGCCGCGACGCTGCACTACCGGGCGGTCCACATCCACCCCTTCGAGAACGGCAACGGCCGCTGGGCAAGGATGCTGGCGAACATCTGGCTCAAGCAGCACGGCGGGGAGATCACGATGTGGCCGGAACAGGGCATCACGGACTGCACCAGTCCAGTCCGCGACGAGTACATTGAGGCCCTCCAGCAGGCCGATCAAGTCGACATGAACCCCCTGATCGAGTTGCACAAACGTTACGCCGAACCGCCAACGTG
>CAYOBS010000336.1:0-3937 GCA_964402305.1 uncultured Planctomycetaceae bacterium
CGTTCTGTCAGAAAATGCTCGACGTACTGCTCGACAACGTACCGCACCTGCTTTTCGCCGAAGAAGACAATCTTGTCCAGACAATCTCTTTTGGCTGCCCTGATCCAAGACTCTGAAAATGAATTCAAATTCGGACTCCAGCGGGGCATTTTCAGGCACCGCACGCCGGCCATGCGGAGCGTCGCCTGGAATTTCTTGGTGAACAGTGGGTCGCGGTCGTGGATCAGGACTCGCTTGCCTTCGAGGAATCCATCCTCGGCGTCGGTAAGGTTGCGGGCCCACTGGAGCATCTGCTTCTCGCAGGGGTCGGCGTGGATGCCGGCGATCTGCACGCGCCGCGTGGACACGTCTATGACGAAGAAGACAAGGTAGCGGGTCAGGCCCTTTAGGCCCCAGGCCTCGATGCTGAAAAAGTCGCAGGCCGCGATAGACTCCCAGTGGCTCTGAATGAAAGTCTTCCACGTGGTCTTATAGGGCTTGTCCGGGTCGGGCAAGAGGCCGGCGTCGAGCATCACCCGGCGGACGGTCTGCCAGTGGACGTCGTAGCTGAGCTTCTTGAGCTCGCCGTAGATGCGCCCGTAACCCCACCCCGGGTTCTCGGCCGCCATCTGGAGCACGAGTTTCTGGATGGAGTTAGCCTTGGTGGGCTTGGGGCCGCGCTTGCCGCCGCTGCCGTCGTACTTGCGGGCGATCAGCGTGCGGTTCCAGCGGAGGAGCGTGTCTGGGCTGAACAGCGTCCCGAACTGGCGCAGCACGTCGCGGCCCAGCTTCATGCCCGCCGCTGCGAGGCGCCGCTTCTGGTTGTCGTTAAGGATGATGCGTTTATGGCCAAGCTTTTCCCGAAGGACTTGGTTTTCAACCCTCAGATAGCTGATAGCGTCTTGCTGCTGACGGTTCATCCAGCCGGCGACGGCCACGAGAAAGAATGTCCATGGTTTGAAGGTCATGGGGGAGGATGGTAGCGGCGGCTGCTATCGAACGCAAGACCGCAGGCGAAGCCTGTGGCACCATGTGGCACTGGCACGCGTGGTCAATGTGTGGGGGAACGGCCTGTCTGATCCTGCACTATCCACGGCGGGCTCCAGCCGTCACCGGGCCTGGCGGGCCAGCTTGCCCGCCAATCGTCCAGGTACAGGCCGATCTCCTCGATCGGGATCGGCCGAAAGCCGACGGTCGCAAAGAGTGGGGCGCCGGGTTTCAGCCGCCAGTCGCCGTTGGCAGCATCCGAGAAGCCGGGGTTGGTGTCCGCGAAGACGCCGTTGGCGAGCATATCCAGCGCGGCCGGGCTGCCTGTGGTAACTCGCCCGCAGCGATAGAACACGTTGCGCCAGATGTTGTTCACCGCCGGAGCCTTGGCAAGCGCGGCCAAGCCGCGGGCCAGGCCCGGATATCGCGAGCGGTACAAATCGTTCGCGATGAACTCCGCCGGAGAATTGCCCCGCTCGATGTCCGTCCATAAACGATGGTTGGCGCGCCACCCGCCGCTGACGCCGATGTTGCAGTCGATGAAGAGGTTGTTGTCGATAATGTTGTCGCGACCCGCATTCATTTGTACGCCCCCGAAGTTGCCCCCCGCCGCCCGCCAGAAGACGTTTCCGTATACCACCAGCCCGCTGATGGCGTCGTCGAAGCGGATGCCGGCTGAGCCATGCACGCCCTTCAGCGACGGCACGCCGATCTGGTGGAACAGGTTGTGGCGGAACATCACGCCGCGGTATGTGGGGTTGCCGTACAACTCCATCGCTCCCTGGTCGTCGGACTCCAGCACCGCATTGTGCACCTCGTTGTACTCGATGACGTGGTCGTTGCCTTCGATCCGCATCGTGCTGCTGGGGCAGTTGTAAAACAGGTTGTGCGCCACGCGGTTGCCCACGCCCTCCAACTGCACCGCCGGCGTGTAGGTGCGGTCGATGCGGCCGAAGTTATGGATGCAGCAGTTCTCCACCACGTGCCCGCCCGGCGTCAGCGTCGTGCGGTCGCCGCCGATGACTTCGCTTCCGCGCCGGCCGATCGTGTGAATGTCGCAGCCGAGCAGCACGTTCGACTTTCCGCCGGAGATCGTGATGCCGTTGCCCGCCATCCGGCGGATAGTGCAGCCCGCCACGAGGCAGTCCGTCGAGTCCGCAAGCACCACGCCGTTGTATCGCGACAGATCGAACACCAGGCCCTCGAAACGGACGTGCGACGCGCCTCTTGCCTCGATCATCGGCGCCGACAGCATGCCGATCTCCACAGCGGCCTTGGCGAGGTCACGCGGCGGCCAGAGGTATAGAACGCCCGCCTTGCGGTCGAGGTACCATTCGCCCGGCCGATCGATCTCCTCCAGCAGATTGAATGCGTAGTAGATGATCCCCTGCCCCGTGTCCATCCCGCCGGAGTATCCGTACGGCTGGGCCATGGTGAGCGTCTTAGCGGCAGTGTCGATCCTGGTGACGCGGATCGTCGCATCCGCCCACCTATACTTGAAGTACCCGAAGAGCCACACATCCGGCGCAGCCGTCCAGCGTGCATGACGGTCGGACTCGTATCCGAGCACCGATGGTTTGCCTTCCTGCTTCGAGCCCGGATCGACGAGCTTCGTCGGCTGAACAAAGCCTTCGTTCGGCCAGCGTGCGAGCGTCATCGCCGCGCCGTCGACGTACACCTCCAGCGTCGGCGGCGAAGGGGGCTGGCCGAACCCGCGCACCTTCAACTCGCCGTAATCGGTGATCCCCAGCGCCTTTAGATTGCACTGCCGGACCTTGCCGCGCGCCTCTTCCGGCAGCCGAGCGAGCACGTCGGGGTCCGTCACGGGCTCAAAGCCGGTGATGCGGGCGCCGCCGTAGAGGACCGCCTCGCCCTTGCGCTGGGCACGGTAGACAATCGGGGCGCCGGCCGTGCCGCTGTCGGCCGCGGTGAGGGCGAGCGTCTCGGTGATCCGATACTCGCCGGGCTTGAGGGTGACGGCCACGCCGCCGGCCAGCGGCCCCTTGGCCAGAAGTGCCCGAACGGAGTCGCGAGCCTTGGCGAGCGTGGCAAACGGCTGCTCCGCCGTGCCGGGATTGGCGTCGCTGCCGTCGGGGGCAACGAACAGTTCCCGGCCGGGCGCGGGCGAGGGGGAAACCTTCGTACGTGTCGCCGCTGGATCACGAGCGGGCAGCCCTTTGGCTGTGCGGTCGAACTCGCGCAGGCATTGGGCCGCCTCGTGGCGGTGGACGTCCGGGTAACCCGCACAAGCGGCGATGCTCTGGTATTCAGCCCTGGCGGCGGGGGCGCTGCCCTCGGCGAGGTAGCTCTGCGCGATCCGCAGGTGCGCGTAGCTGCGGTAGTGGGCCGGGGCGTCGTCGGCGGAGACCACTTTGCCGCACTGTGCCCGCACGGCTGGGAAATCCTTCTTCGCCCAGGCGGCATTCGCGGCGGTCAATGCCTCCTGGAGTGAGGCGGTCTTGGCGCCGCCATCGGCGGCGAATGTTGGTGTGGCGGCGAGATAGACCCAGGCGGCGAAGGCGAAAACGTGATGGTTCATATGGCTATTCCTCTTTTAGCACTGAATGCACCAGCCAATGGGGCGTACGATAATGTCCATCGTATTCACATCAGGGGCACCTGCGGAAAGCTTCTCCCGGCCCTGGCGGAATCGCCAGTGTTTTCCGGCAATTCCTCTGGAGTTCATGTTCCATCCGGCCTTGGCTGTCCCACCGAGTATTCGGTCCGAGATCCCCCCGAATTATTCTGTCGTGGCCGTGGCATAAGGACTTACGGCAGGTTGCCATCTGAGGCTTTTCGTGCTATCAGGGCCGCATGAACACCATCATCGACCTCTTCCGGAGCCTCTGGAACGGTCTTGGATGCGTCGGCGAACTGCTCGGTGACGTCCTGCGTTTCATCAGCGCGTTCTTCCAGACCCGCGCGTTCAAGATCTACTGGCGCTGGAAGTCCCGAAAGAAGCCCGGAAGGC
>CAYOBS010000337.1:0-3911 GCA_964402305.1 uncultured Planctomycetaceae bacterium
ATTGGTCAGGCCGTGATCGTCAACAGCGGCAACATTAACATCACGCCGGCCAGGGCGTCTGGGCTGGGCATCGAGTTCCGGCAGGGCGTCAACAGCCTCCGCTATGCGACAGTGGATGAGGCCCAGTTGCGGACGCTGCGGCAGTTGGAGGCCCGGCAGGACGCGACGGCCAAGGCCGTGGCGGCCAATCCGCGGCTTCAGAACACCATCGTCGGCACGGAGGCCCTTCTTGCCGGCGGGCAGCGGGCGTACGTGGCTCGCGCCCTCGAGGGCGGCAACACGTTCTCGGTTGCGGGCAACCCCATCGACCTGTCGCACGAGAAGTACATCGTTCTCGACGCCGGCGGATACCTCACCGCCGTCAAGGCGAGCCAGATGCAGCACTGGACGCAACAAGTCAGCAAGGAGGATGTCGGATTCGCCGACGTGCCTCAGGAATTGGACGTACCCCGTGTGGGCAATCTTGTAAGGTTCGAGAAGACGCTGATTCGCCCAGCCGACCGGCTGACGATCCGCGCCGAATACACTTGGAAAGGAGCCGCAAAATGAAGCGCACGATGATCCTTGGAACACTGGCTGCACTGCTGCTGACCGTCACCGCCGGCTTTGGGGCCGATGCGAACACCCCGGCCAGCCCGTCTGACTCCGGCTCGAAGGTGACGCTCACCTGGCCGGAGTTCATCAAGATAACAGGCTACAACCCGCTGAAAAAGGGCGGGCAGATGCTCAGCATCCCCTGGCCGGACGTCCAGAAGCTCCTCGGCGTGGAGGTCACGGGCGTCGGTGCGGGGGCCATCGTCGACCTGCCGTGGCAGGACTTCAAGGCGCTGCTCGATTGGTCCATCCAGCGCGAAGCCGGCAAGGACGCGCCGGCGCCGGTGGACTTCATCGTCACCTCCAGCCAATACGCCGGCGCGCTGTCGGGCGACTCGGCCTCGATGGTGCTCACCGCGAAGATCAACATCCTCCGCAAGAAAGGCTGGAAGACGATCCCCTTGCTGCCGCTGACGGTCGCGCTGGGCCAAACCACGCTGCCCAAGGGCGTGTTCCTCAATGCCAGCGGCGGGGCCTACGCGCTGCTGACGGAGGAGGCCGGCGAGATCGACGTGGTCATCCCGTTCTCGGTGGCCGTGCAGACCGCCGGCGGGACCAACACCGTGTCCTTCGCCCGCGTGCTGCCCAGTTCCGGCATCGTCGACCTGACGGTCGACCAGGAAAACGTCGATGTCAAGGTCGCCGGCGCGCAGTCGCTGGTCTCCAAGGCCGACGGCGCCAAGACCAAGGTCGCCGCCGCATTGCCGATGCAGGCGCCCATGAACATATCCTGGGAACGGGCCCTGCCGAAGGTCCCCGCCGCGCCGGCAAAGCTCTACGCCGAGTCCGGCACGCTGGTGGCCGTGGCAGAGGGAATGCTGCTCTGCCAGGAGGTCGTCAACTACAACATCCTTCACTCGGCCGTGCGCGAGCTGGGCCTCCAGGTTCCCCAGGGCGTCAGCGTGCTTGCGGTGTTCGGCCCGAACGTGCAGGACTGGCGCGTCGAGAAGGACGGCAAGATGACGGTAGTGCTGCGGCAGGAGGTGCTTGGCAGCTACAGCCTGCGGATCAGCTACGAGCAGGCCTCGCAGGCCCAGGCAAGCCTGCCGGTTATCCAGGCCAGGGGCGTGGAGCGCGAGCGCGGCTTCGTCGGCCTCGTCGCGGTATCCAACGCGGAGATCGCGGCCGGAAAGGTCGATGGCGCGTCGGAGATCGACGTCCGGCAGCTCCCGGCCGACATCGTGTCAATGACCAACCAGCCGCTGCTGCTGGGCTTCCGCTACCTTGGCGGCAACTTCACGATTCCGCTGACGATCAAGCGCCACGAGGAAGTGGCCGTGCTGGCGACGGTGGTAGACTCCGCGGCCTACACGGCCATGCAACTGCCCGACGGCCGAAGGATGACCAAGGTGTCGTACGCGGTCCGCAACAACCGCAACCAGTTCCTGCGGATGAAGATGCCCGCCGGTGCGGAGACGTGGTCGCTGTCGGTCGCCGGCAACACCGCCTCGCCGGCCAAGGACGACAAGGGCAACGTGCTGATCCCGTTGATCCGCAGCACTCGCACGTCGGCGGAGCTTGAGGCGTTCCCGGTGGAGGTCGTCTACGTCGAGGCCCCGGCGGCGGCGGTGCCCGAGCGCGGCACGCTGCACGTCGAGCTTCCGGGCTGCAACGTGCCGAGCCTGCACGTGATGTTCAGCCTCTACGCGCCGACCGAGGGCAGCTACACCATCGGCTGGGGCGGGTCCGGCTTCAGCGGGCCGATGACCGTGGTGGAAAGCTTCGCCGCCATGGCCGCCGCGACGGGCCGGCAGGTGGTGACGATCAACGCCGAGAAGGATTCCCAGCAGATGCAGCAGACCATGAACATTCGCGTGGATGCCGAAGCCCGCGCCGCCGGGGCCGCGCCCATCCGCGTGACGCTGCCCGTCAACGGCAAACTCTTCCGCCTGGAAAAAATCCTCGTCCTGCCCGGCGACAAACTGTTCTTCGACCTGAAGTACAGCGGGTGGAAGGTGGCGAAGTAGGGAAGGAAGAAGGTCGTAGCTCTTAGCTCATAGGTCATAGGGAACGGTAGAAGAATAAGAGGAAGTGTGAATAGTATGGTATCCCAAGGATTCCGTATGTTCAGAGGCTCTCTGGTTGTGGTGGCCCTGCTGACAAGTGGTCTCATTCTGTCCTCATGCCGTAAGGAGGCTGAGGACAATAGTAATACGCGACTTGTAAATAATTATCTCAACTGGGTTCCGCCCAAGGGCAGTGCTGATTTTCCCAATCCTTATGAAGAGAAAGTGGTGGCGGCCGGAGCGGCTATCGTGCCGGATCTAATCAAGGCACAAGGTAGTGGGACAAAAGTTTCACAGTGTATCGTCCAGGCATTAGGCCAAATCGGTGTTCCAGAGAGCTTCGAGTTCTTGCTGAAAGCCTACAAGACTGATCCAGGGCAGTGTGTTGCGCTTGCTATCGGCAGTTCATGGCGGGCCGGTGGTGTCGAGGAAACGTTCAAGGCGTTGGATGAAAATGCCCTTCGCAATTTATTGAGCATCGTTCTTGGAAATAAATGGGCCTCCTTAAAGGACAAGAACGCAAATGAACTTAAGGACTACGTCAATGGGCATCTCGATGAGATTATCAAGGAGTGCAAGAACAGGAGCAGGGGTATACTAGGATGATGTGAGTCGAGGATATCTGGTCACACCATACATAATCGGCTGGTTTACTTGCGGTCCCATATCTGGGGACACCTTACAGATTTCGGCTGGCGGCATTGTTACAAAGACCTCCCAGGCCGGTGGCATGTTTCCTTAGCCCCCGCGTCATGAAGGGGGGCCTTGTGCGGTGCCATGCTTCCGCCCTGGGAAGCATGTCCGGGCTGTTTCTTCTCCTTTCCACAACCGAGGAAACGGATGGGACATGCTTCCCAGGGCGGAAGCATGGCACCACACGCGGAGTACGGCACCGCAAAATGTGAAGCATGCCGCCAGCCGTCGGGTATCATAGAGCCATGATTACCAAAGAGGCCATTCGCGGCAAACGCGAGGCCATCCTGGAAATTGCCCGCCGATTCGGTGCGCACGATGTCCGCATCTTCGGCTCCGTTGCCCGCGGCGACGCCACGGAAGATTCCGACCTGGATATCATCGTCCGCTTCGACCCCGGCCGCTCCCTGTTGGACCACGGCGGGTTGCTGATGGACCTTCGCGAACTCCTCGGCGTCAACATTAAAAGGTTCCTGACCCCCTTGTTCCTCCTTGTTCCTTCGCCGCAACCCAACCATCCTTGGCCGGCCGGCGACACTGCTTCTATCGGCTGACGTAACGGGTTGCGATGAGGCAAAATCGACGAAATACCTTGACCTCAATGCCAGGCGGGGCAAG
>CAYOBS010000338.1:0-3887 GCA_964402305.1 uncultured Planctomycetaceae bacterium
GGGCTGGAGCCATCTCTTCGACCCCGACCTGTCGGACGCGTCGGCCCCCAAGGGCGTATGGTCGTACGATGGCAGCGTCCTGACGGCCAGCCAGGACAAGAACATCTGGACCAGGAAGCTCTATAACGACTTCATCCTGGACCTGGAGTTCAAGACCGCCGACGGCACCAACAGCGGCGTGGTCGTCCATTGCAGCGACGCCAACAACTGGATTCCCAACTCCGTCGAGATCCAGATCGCCGACGACTTCGCCGAACAGTGGGCCAAGAGCCCGGCCACGTGGCATTGCGGGGCGATCTTCGGGCACCTCGCCCCCGCCAAGAGCATGGTAAAGAAGCCCGGCCAGTGGAACCGCATGACGGTCACCTGCAAGGGCAAGATGATCGGCGTCACGCTCAACGGCGAGGAAGTCGCCGTCATGGACATGGCCAAGTGGACATCCGCCAAGACCAACCCCGACGGCAGCGAGATCCCTAACTGGCTGAGCAAGCCCAAGGCCGAACTGCCCCTGCGGGGCCGCATCGGCCTGCAAGGCAAGCACGCCGGCGCGCCGATCTATTTCCGCAACATCAGGATCAAGGAACTTAGTACCTCGCCCCGGAACTGAGGGGCCGAAAACCGTGCCTTGGCGGTGCCCATCGAATCACCCGTGACAGAGCACTAGGTGTTGCTGATCTCGATGAGCCTCGCCAGCGCACGCCCGGCGGCGCCGGAGTCGATGGACGCCTCTGCCGGCGCGATGGCCTCGGCGATGCCGGCGGCCTTGCCCGCCACATATATTGCGGCCGCGGCGTTGAGGACCACGATGTCCCGCGCCGCCCCAGGCAGGCCGGCAAGCACTTGCCGCACGACGGCCGCCGATGCCTCGGCTGAGTCTATCAGCAGGTCGTCCATGCTCGCCCGTGGAATGTTGAAATCCTCCGGCCGGACCACGCTGGTGACCACCTCGCCGCCGGACCACCGCGAAATCGTGGTCGGCGCGGTTGTCGAAAGCTCATCAAGCCCGTCGTCGGCGTGGACCACAAGGGCATGCTCGGCCCCCAGCAGGCCCAGGACGCGGGCTACGGGCTCGGTCAGGCTGGCATCGAACACGCCCATCACCTGCCGCCGGGCGCCGGCGGGGTTGGTCAGCGGGCCAAGAAGGTTGAAGATCGTCCGCACGCCGAGGGCCTTGCGGACCGGCGCGGCGTACTTCATGGCCGGGTGATGACGCACGGCGAAGCAGAAGCACACGCCCGCCTCGGCCAGGCATCGCCCGACCGTCTCGCACCCCGCGTCAATGTTCACCCCCAACGCCGCCAGAACGTTCGCCGAGCCGCTGGCGCGAGTGACCGTCCGGTTGCCGTGCTTGGCCACATGCACCCCCGCGCCCGCCGCCACCAGCGCCCCGGCCGTGGAAATGTTGAACGTACACAGCCCCGTCCCGCCCGTGCCGCAGGTGTCGATCACCTCCAGCACGCCGGTGTCTATCGGCACGACGCGGTCCCGCATGGCCTCGGCCGCGCCGGTCAACTCCTCGACCGTTTCGCCCTTGACCGCCAGCGCGACAAGCAGCCCCGCGATTTGCGCCTCGCTGAACTGCCCGTCCATAACGGCCCCGAAGGCCGCGCGGGCCTCATCCCGGCCAAGCGACTCGCCCGCCATCAGCGCCCGAAGCATATCACCGTATTTCCGCTGAGCCGTCATTAGCGTGCCCTCATTGGCTGCCGCAACCCCCGGCGGCCGGGGCGTTGGCGGGAACGGGATGTCACACCTCGTATACCTTCAGGACCTCGTCGCCGTAGTGGTTGATGACCTTGACGGCGATCTTGCCGGTTTCCGGCTTGTCGAAGGGGCGGCTGGTGGTCGAGTACAGCGCCGACCAGGCGGCCTCGTCGATCTCGGCACGCAGTGCCCGCTTGAGCTTGTCGTACGGCTCATCCGCCCCGGTGAAGTATGCGTGCCGCACGAAGAAACTCTCGCCGTTGTAGTTCGTGTCGATGAACCAGCAGGCGATGTCGTCCGTGCTGGAAGATCGAATCTCGCCCGTCGTCGGGTCGTACACGTCCAGGCCGCGAATCTCGACGGTCAGCTTGCCGTCCTTGCCCTCCTTGACGTCCAAGTCCGGCTCGCCGAAGACCATGAACAGGTTGGCGCTGCCGGTCTTCTTCAGCAACTCGCCCATGGCCAGGTCCGGGTTCATCCGCGTCGGCAGCACGACCAGCTTGCCGTACCGCTTGGCCTCCTCGCTTACGTGCGGGTCGAACGCGAAGCCGCACACGATCAGCACGTCGAACCCCACCCCCTGCACAGCCTCCTTGGCGGCCTCCTTCACCAGTTCCGGCCCGACCGTGCCATGCTCCGGGCCGATGCAGATAGCGGCGCGCCTCCGAGTGCCGTCCTTCTCCGCGTACTCGCCCCGGCCGTGAATCCACTGCCCGGCGTATGGCTCAAGCGTGTCGAACTTCAGCCGCTCGCCCTTCTTGCCGGTCTGCACCCCGGCAGCGCGAAGGTTCTCCAGGATCATCCGCCCGAAGTCATCCGGGCCGATGACCTTGACCCGCATGCCGTCCTTGCCGACCTCGGCCAGGGCCTTCTTGTCTTCCACGCTGATCGTTCGGTGCGGCGAGAGGCTTTCCACCGTGAACGGCCCGGTCACGCTGATGCGCTTGGTGTCCTCGTAGGGCTGGTCGTACAGCACTTCCGTCTCGGCCTTGCGGGCGATAGATGCGTCGATTTCCGCCTGTCGGCTGCGGCGCAGATCCCAAAACTGCTTGAGGAGGCCATCCACAGATTTCGCTGATTTCGCAGATTCTCTTTGAGTCTTCTTGCCATCTGCGTCATCTGCGCAATCTGTGGATGTTCTTGGTATTTCCCACTCCTGCCACTTCTGCCCGGCCGCTTTGTTGATCTGCTTTCGCAGTTCGTCAAGTTCGCCTTGCCACTTGGCGTGGATGGCGTCGATTTCATCGTTGTTGGCGATGGCTTTCAGCGTGACGTGCGGCACGCGCCTGTAGATGAAGCCCTTCCGCACGTCGCCGGAGGAGTCCGCAGATTGCGCAGATTTGCGCAGATAGAACTTTATTTCTTCATCTGTGTTCATCTGCGACATCTGCGGATTGTCGTCGGCCAAATAGTAGTACGGGAAGCGCCCAGCCATAAGGCGCGTCCGCGCCAACGTCAGCGCCACCCGGCTGGTGTCGATGGTGATCCACCGCCGACCCCATTGCTCGGCGACGTAGGCCGTCGTCCCGCTGCCGCAGTTGTGGGCGACGCCGGCCTCGGTGATGAAGGAGTGGTCTTGCTCGACGGTAAGGTCGTGGACCGTTTCGCGGGTGTGGGCGTATTCGATGGATTCGACGCGGGCCAACGCGCCCGTCTCGTCGCGGACAACGCAATCGCCCTCGCGCAGGTCTTCTGTCCGCGTCCAGGGCTCCGCTTCCATCGGCTGCCCGACGGGGGGCAGTGTTGGGGAGGCGGCGTGCTCCGCGATTTCCCGAAGCACCGAATCAAGGGCGCCCAGCACCTGGGCATTGGAGTATCGCAGCACCCGCAGCCCGGCCAGTTCCTGTATCTGTGCGTGGCGGACGCCGTCGGCCCACTGCTGGCGGAGCCCATCGTGCACCGTGCCGTCCAACTCGACCACCAACCGGGCAGAATGGCAGTAGAAGTCCGCTATGTAGTTGCGCCCAAGGGGGTGCTGGCGGCGGAACTTTGCCCCTGCGACTTGCCGGCCGCGGAGTTGCTCCCAGAGGACATCCTCGGCCAGTGTGGAATCCTGCCGCAACTGGCGGGCAAGTTCCTGTACTGCGGGTGTCGGTCGCCCACCGAGATATGCACCTCTCCCCCCAAACCCCTCCCCGCACAGCGGGGAGGGGGCCAGGGGGTGGGGGCTTTTAGGGGAGCCG
>CAYOBS010000339.1:0-3887 GCA_964402305.1 uncultured Planctomycetaceae bacterium
AGACTCCGCCGATGGGGGTCTTGTTTCTTTTCCGCTTGTTTGGAATTTGCTGTTTTGCTGTTTGGTCCTTGTTTGGGATTTGGTGCTTGTGATTTGGAGCTTCTTCGTGGCTTGGCGTTTGGGTCCGCGCAGGTCAAAGCGGTTGCTCTTGGCGCGGCGGGGCCATACAATTCCTGCTCACGCTTGTACCTGACGCGGATTGGATGAAAGGCCCCTAAGCTATGGAAGTGCGGCTTTCGGAACGTTTGAAGAAGTTGCCCCCGTACCTGTTTGCCGACCTGCGGCGGAAGATGCGAGAGGCCCAGGCTCGCGGCGTGAAGGTGATCCGCGTCGACATCGGCGACCCGGATTTCCCGGCCCCGCCGGCCATCGAGGCTGAGCTTGTCCGCGCGGCCCAGGACGCCGCCGACCCGGATCGCTGCCGCTACGGCTGCGACAGGCCCGTCGCGGCGCTTAGAAGATCCTTCCAGGACTTCTACCTGCGGCGCTGGGGCGTGAAGCTTGCCGACGACCAGGTCGTCGCCACCACCGGAAGCAAGGACGCCATTGCCCAGTTGCCGATGGCGATATTGAACCCCGGCGACCTGGGCATAGCGCCGGCGCCTGGTTACCCGACGTACAACATCGGTCACGTCTTGGCCGGCGCCGTAACGCACCAGGTGCCGCTGCTGAAGGAAAACGGCTTCCTGGTTGACTTCGACGCCATCGGGCTGGAGGTCCGCAGGCTGGCGAAAATCCTGTGGATCAATTATCCCAACAACCCGACCACGGCGGTGGCGCCGATGGAGTTCTTCGAGCGGGCGGTCGAGTTCGGGCTCAAGAACGACATCCTCATCGCCCACGACTCGGCCTACAGCGAGAACACCTACGACGGCTACAAGTCGCCGAGCATCCTCCAGGTGCCGGGGGCTCAGGATGTGGCGGTGGAGTTCTTCTCGCTGTCCAAGGCGTTCTGCATGACCGGCTGGCGGGTGGGCTGCCTGGCAGGCAACGCCTCGGCCGTCGCGGCGCTGGGCAAGGTCAAGGACAACGTTGACAACGGCACGCCGCGACCGGTGCAGTTCATGGCCGCAAAGGCCATGGACCTGGCCGAGACTCTTATCCCGCCCATAAACGCCGTTTACGAGCGCCGGCGCGACCTGGTGGTCGATGCACTCAACGAGGCCGGGTGGCGACTGGAAAAACCGAAGGCGACAATCTATGTCTGGGTCCCGGTACCGGAACGTTACAATGGCGACAGCGGGGCCTTCGTGACGGACCTGCTTGAGAAGACCGGCGTGATGGTGACGCCAGGCCGGGGCTATGGGCAATGGGGCGAGGGTTATTTCCGCATAGCCCTGACGTACCCCGACGCGGTCCTGGCCGACGCCATGCGGCGCATTGCTGAATTCTGAATGTCTTATGATGTTCAATGCTCCGTGCCCAATGGAAGTCAGACTGGAATCGACCGGCGGACCGGGCCGGCGGGCCGAGGTGTGGGTTGGCCCAGCGCTGCTGGTGGTGATGGACGACTACACCCGCCCGGGCGAGCGGACCGCGCCGGGCTCGCTGCCGGATGCGAAGTTCATCTACATGACCGAAGAGGCCTTCTCCTGGGATGATGCGA
This sequence comes from uncultured Planctomycetaceae bacterium, assembly GCA_964402305.1. Classification (GTDB taxonomy): domain Bacteria; phylum Planctomycetota; class Phycisphaerae; order SM23-33; family SM23-33; genus JAUWQU01. The sequence continues at coordinate 1,607 of CAYOBS010000339.1, forward strand.
TCGCCGGCAATCGCTCCGAGCGACAGCTTCTGGAGCCGGTCCGCTCCTGGCGGTACGCGGGCTACGGGCGGGTCGTGCAGATCATGCCCGTGGTGATCGACTTCGGGCTGATGTGCATGGAAGATGCCAACTGGACCAACGACGAGAAACTCGTCGGCAGGTTCGTGCGCGTGTCGATAGACAGGCTGTCGCTGACTCGCCATGAGTCCGACCGCTGGCCTGAGGATTTGCGATGATGTCCTGATGCAGCCAAAGGGATGAACGCGAAGGGATGAACGCGAGATGAACCGAATAGCGATCTGCTCGACAATAGCGGCGGTGGCACTTGCCATGTCGGCGGTGTCGGCGGTGTCGGCCGCCCAGGCGACCGCGCCTGGGGCGACCGCGCCGGCTGGGCCTGCGACCGCCCCGGCACGGGTATTTGTGGTGGCGCCCGCGACCGCGCCGGCTGGGCCTGCGACCGCCCCCGCGCGGGGATCCGTAGTGGCGCCCGCGACCGCGCCGGCTGGGCCTGCGACCGCCCCCGCGCAGCCGTCCGTGGTGGTGCCCGCGACCGCGCCGGCTGGGCCTGCGACCGCCCCCGCGCGGGGATCCGTAGTGGCGCCCGCGACCGCGCCGGCTGGGCCTGCGACCGCCCCCGCGCAGCCGTCCGTGGTGGTGCCCGCGACGGCCCCGGCGTCGTCCGGCGCCGGCAAGACCGCCCCGGCGTCGTCCGGCGCCGGCAAGGCCGCTCCGGCGGCCGGCAAATACGCGGGCTGCATTGCCTGGCTGAAAAGGGCACAGCACGAGGTCAACAGCCTCGACGGCACCAAAGACCCCTCGCAGAAAGACTACCTGCTGGGCGTGCTCTTGACGGACTACGTCAATGTTGGGGATATCCCTTCGGCCCGGGCCGTTTTTGAGGAGATATCCTCCAAGCAGAGGCTCTTCTGGGTTGGAAGCCTGATCGCCGGGATGCTGGTCCAGAGCGTTGACGAGGCAGAGGCGATGAAAATGCTCGCGGCCATAAGCGACAGGGAAATCCGCCAAATCATCTTTCGACAGCTCGCCTTGCAGATGGTCGGCATGGAACCCCTCGTGGGGCTCCAACTCGTGCGCAAGCTGTCGGCCGAAGATCAGACGTTGGTGCTGGGCGAATGGGTGGTGAACCTTGTGCTGGCCGGCAAGCTGGTCGATGCCCGCATCGCCTCGGGGGGCGCAACTACCGAAAACATGAAGCAAGCCGTCACCGTGCTGGACCTTGCCGGGCGGGTGGCCCACGGCGAAAAAACCTTTGCCGAGGCCCAGGCCGCCAGCGGAAAGGACCTCAATGAGTTCCTGCCTTACGTCATGTCGCTGAACTGGGAGAAGGTCGACAGGCTCGATCCGAACGTCGCCGGGGGTGTGCTCAAGGCCATTCCGGCCGGGCCGGCCCGCGCGGGCATGGAAATCGGCATGGCCAAGAACTTCATCAGGCAGCGCCGGCACAAGGCGGCCGAGGCGTTCGCCAACGCGATGGTCGCCGATCTGAAGCAAGTGCCCGTCGATAAGATCCCCGGACCGGTGTACCTGGAGATCGCCATGGTGATGGCCGGGGTGGGGCGGTTCGACATGGCAAAGACGATGTTCGAGCGGGCCATGACCGACCGGACCCAGAGCGTGCCCATCGACCGCCTGCTGAACTTCTTCGAGACGCTCATTGAGGCCGATGGCGGCGACATGGCCGACAGGCTGGCCACCAGGATCCCGCCTGGCATCCTTCGCCAGCAGATATCGCGGATCTGGGCAAAGTTCTTCATCAAGCAGGGCCAGGCCGACCAGGTCCGCGCCCTGCTCGGCAAGGTCTCGACGCCGGGCGAGCGGGCCGCACTGTACATAGGCGTGGCCGCCGGCCTGAAAGACCTGGCCGACAAGCCGCCCGAACCCCAGAAGCCGTAAGGTGATCGGAGAGATCAATCGAAAGGCACAAGATGAAGCAAACGCCAGACAAAGACACGCGGCTGCTCCGGCAGATCAAGCCGTGCAACCTGCTCTCATTCGGCCCCGACACCCCGGCCCTCGCACTGGAGGGCCTGAACGTCTTGATTGGCCCCAACGGGTCCGGCAAGTCGAACCTGATCGAGGCGCTGGCGTTGATGCGGGCGACGCCCATACCGCCGCAAGCGACGTCCAATTCCGATGTTCGGGGCGTGGTTCGGCGCGGAGGAGGCGTACAGGAATGGATTTGGAAGGGCGGCCAGGGCCGGCCCGCTTCCGTGGAGTTGGTCGTAAGGAATCCGAAGGGCAGTCAGTCACTGCGGCA
>CAYOBS010000340.1:0-3885 GCA_964402305.1 uncultured Planctomycetaceae bacterium
GGTCGCGCTTCATGTCCATCCAGTACGTGTAGAGGAACATGTAGCCGGGGGCAAAATAGCGCCCCCACGCCCGCCACGGCTCGAAGGAGCTGTTGAAGTGGTCGTCGCCCTTGGGCCGGATGCCGGCTGAGCCCATCGCCCGCCAGCGGTCGGTCCCGGCGACGGCTGCCAGGCCGCCACCGACGTGGTTGAGGTTGCCCTGGTCGTAGTCAGCGGCGAATTTGATATACCGGCGGAAGTAGACGCGGTCGTAGCCCGCCGGGCCGAACCAGCCGCTGGCGCCCGCGCCGCTCTCTCGGCCATCGTTGGCAGGGGCGGTGAACTGGAGCGTGCCCTTGCCCGAATGGGCAATCTTCGCATCGCTGATCAACTTGGCCCGCCCCTCTTTGAGCCCGCGGATTTCGAAGTACTTCTTCAGCGAGTCAGCCGTCTCAAGACCGTCCTCGAAGAACATTTTGCCGGGCGCCTGCAACAGCGCCAGGGCCTTGGGATCGGCCAGCGTCTGGGCGGTAGCCAGCCGTGGCTGAGGCCCTTCGTCGTCGGCTGGCGCCGTCTGCCCGCTCGCCCAGGCCGCCCAACTCACGGCGACGCCCACGATCACAAGCGCCCGACAGCCCCAGGCGCCGCTAAAGCCCCGCGCCGACATCGACCATTCGTCCATAGCAGTGTCTCCTTCGGCTTAATCTTAATCCCGCCGCTTTCTTCGCATAAGGCACAACCATGAGATGTTTACATATAAGTCGTCAGGGTTGCGGCATCATGATAAGGAAAACGGGAGCGTAACATGTCGCGAATTGTCTGGCTGGGAAAGACAATTAACCGCAGGCGCTGAGGCGCGGAGGGCAAAAGAAGAAGAAGAAAAAGATTTACCGCAGTCGCACATGAGCCTTCGGTTCACCCGAAAAGACGAAAAGCCGAGGACGAGGACGAGGACGAGGGCTGTCGCCTGAAGCCTGAAGCCTGTAGCCTTCTTTTCAGAGCAGAGGCGCAGAGGCACTGAGGGCAAAAGAAGAGGAAAAAGAAGCAGACTCGCCGCGGAGGCGCTTGGATCAAAAGAAGAAACCCGCTTTTTCTTCTTCCAACCTCTGAGTCTCTGCGCCGCGGCAAATCTTCTTTTTCTTCCCCGCGGTTATTGGACGTACTTCGCTATGAACGCCACCGCGTCGCCGACGGTCTGGACGGCGAGTGCGGCCTCGTTGTCCATGTCGATGCCGAACTCCTCTTCGAACCCGGCCACCAACTGGATGGACTGGCTGGACTCGGCTCCGAGGTCGAACACGAAGTTGCTTCCGGGCGTAACCATCTCGCCGTCCACGCCAAGCACCTCGCAGACCACCTTCACGACGCGATCCTGAATCTCTTTGCTGTCCACGATATCTCCTTTGAGGCCATGCCTTATTGAGGTTGGGTTTCGCCGTTGAGCCTGATTCGCACATCGGCGACGGCGCCGCCCCGGCCGGCGGGCCAGACCAGCAGCGGGTTGATGTCCAGTTCCACGATTCGCGGAAAGTCCGTAACAAGCCGGCTGAGCCGCAGCAGCGACTGGCAGATCGCTTCGACATCGGCCGGGGGCGTGCCGCGCGCGCCTTCCAGCAGGCTGTATGCCTTTGTGTCCCTGATCATTCTCATGGCCGCGGCGGGGCCGATGGGCGCCAGCGCGAAGGTCACGTCCTTGAAGACCTCCACGAACAGCCCGCCCAGGCCGAACATCAGCGTCGGCCCGAACACCGCATCCCGCTTGGCGCCGAGGATAATCTCGTGGCCAGGCGGGATCATCCGCCGGACGATCACTCCCTCGATGGTCGCATCGGGCACGACGGCGCGGACGCCGGCCAGCATGTCCCGGTGGGCGTCGCGGAGGGCCTTTGCGGACTGGAGGTTCAGCGCCACGCCCTTGACGTCGAACTTGTGCACCACCTGCGGGCTGACGATGCGCAGCACCGCCGGGTAGCCGATCCTGTCGGCGAACTCGACGGCCTCATCAACGTTGCGGCAGAGCCTGTAATCCGGCACGCTGAACCCGTAGGCCTTCAGCACCGCCAGCGCCTGGTCCTCGCGGAGATAGCCCGCGGGCAGGGAGTCGATGATGGCCGCGGCGATGGCCTGGTCGGCGGGCACCGCCTGGGGCTCTTCTTCAGGCTGGCAGCGCCACTTGATGACCCGCTGCACGTCGGTCATGGCCCGGCAGGCCCATTCCGGCAGGATGTAGTGCGGGATGTACGCCGCCTGGAGGATGTCGATCCCGCCGGCGACATCGCAGGCGCCCATGAACGAGCAGGCGATGGGCTTTTCGGCACGGGAGTGGACTTCTCGCACGCCGCGGGCAATGTCTTCAATGTCGGTCATCGACTGCGGGGTCAGGATGACCAGCATCTGGTCAACTGCCGGGTCGGCAAGCACGGCCTCCATCGCGGCCATGTATCGGTCGCACCGGGCGTCGCCGATCACGTCGACGGGGTTCTTGATGTTCGCCGCCGCCGGAAGAGCACCGCGAAGCTTGGCGGTCGTTTCATCGCTGAAGTGGGCGATGCCCAGGCCGCTGCGGACCGCGGCGTCGGTCGCCATTACGCCGGGGCCGCCGGCATTGGTGACGATCGCCAGGCGGTCGCCCTTGGGCAGGGGCTGGTAGGCCAGCATGATCGCCGAGTTGAAAAGCTCCTCGATGCTGGCCACGCGAATGATGCCCGCGTCGCGGAAGACGGCCTCGCATATCGCGTCCTCGCCGGCGAGCGAGCCGGTGTGGCTGGCGGCGGCCCGGGCGCCCTGGGCGGTCCGCCCGGACTTGATGGCCAGGATCGGCTTGGCGCCGGCGCCGCGAGTGATGCGCCGGGCGACCTCGATAAGCTCCCGGCCGTTGCGGAGCTCCTCGAGGTAAAGCAGGATCACGTCGGTCTGCTCATCGTCGTGGAGGTACTCCAGCAGGTCCATCTCGGTCAGGCCGGCCTTGTTGCCGAAACTGACGAACTTGGAAAAGCCGATCCCCTTGCCGCGGGCGTAGTCCAGCACGGCCGTGCATAAAGCGCCGGACTGGCTCAGGAACGCGATGCGCCCCTTGGCGGGCATCTTGCGGGCGAAGGAGGCGTTGAGCGACACCGCCGGATCGGTGTTGATGACCCCAAGGCAGTTGGGGCCTATCATCGCTATGCCATTGGCGTCGCAGATCTCCTTGATTCGCTTTTCGCGGGCGGCGCCTTGGGGGCCGACCTCGCGGAACCCGGCCGAGATGATTATCACGGCCTTGACGCCCTTTTGGACGCAGTGCTCCAGTGCCTTCTCGCAGACATTGGCGGGGAACACCAGGACCGCCATATCCACCTCATCCTCGATTTCGGTCAGATACCGGTATGCCCGCACGGAGTCGATGCTCCGCTTGCCCGGCGCGACCGGGTAGAGCACGCCCGAGTAGGAACTGCTCAGGATGTTGTGGAAGATGTCATACGGAACGGTGCCGGGCGTTCGCGTTACGCCGAGCACGGCCACGCTGCGAGGACTGAATACCGCCTCGATGGCCCCGGAAATTCCTGCCGTCTTGGCCGCGGGAGCCTGGTTCGATGCCTGAACTGCCATTCGATTTGCCTCACACAAAAGGACCACTCTCGAAAGCCCCGTATCAGGGGCGATCCCGGCGCGCCGGGACAGCCGGCCCTTGGGGCCCCTTACGGGGGGGGCGTAAGCCCCCGGAAACCGGCCGAAATTATCAATGAGCCTGCCTGCCGGCAGGCAGGCCCCGAAGGGGCGACAGAACGAACGCTTCGTTCCACCATAGCTGTAATCTTCTATCGCCCCTTCGGGGCTCTTCTTCAAAAGGTCTTCCTTCCGAGGGCTTGCGCCCAATGGCACTAAATTGGAACATAGCGACTCTCCGTGTTGGATGCCAGCTTGGCG
>CAYOBS010000341.1:0-3856 GCA_964402305.1 uncultured Planctomycetaceae bacterium
CCGTGCCCCGGTGTCTCAACTGGGCTATGAACAGTTATACCAACTACCTAAGGAAGTGGCGGATAGCTATGTTGGTTATACTGTGCTCCGACCCATCGAGGCTTTCAGGGTTGGCGACACGGTTCTTGCCAGCCCTTGTGCGCCAGATCCGACCGACTTTGACCGTGTGCATTGCCTCGCGACCTTCCCCGTATCACTGCTGGGGAACCCGCTGACCGTTACGGGAATGCCGTTTCTCCAGCAGGACACCTCCGTTGGCGTTTGCGCCGAAGCGGATCTTTGGATGGTTGCCCGTTTCCACAACGCCAGGGGGGACATTCGACGCTATCGGCTGGCTGAGATCACGTCTCTTGCCACACACACCTTCAGCTTCGGACCGCCCCGGGATGGGCTGCGTGATCAGCAGATAGTGGATGCTCTGAACCAGATGGGGCTTCACCCGGGCCCGATCCTGCCTGCGGCGCCGGAGGAGGCCAAGGAATTCATATATACGTGCATTGAAAGCGGACTCCCGGTGATTGCCGGCATCCCCGAGCATGTTGTCGTGGTTATCGGCCATGACTACGATATGAAGGTCTTCAACAAGAAGCGTGGCAAATACAGATCCATGGGCGACGCCGTTAATGCCTTCATCGCCCACGATGACGCTAGCGGCCCTTACCGCTCAATGACCACGGGTGCCTCCGGTGGCCTCCTCACGATCGGCGGCGAGAAGGTGGACTTCTGCGTGGCGGCTTTCCCGCCGAGGCTCAATCTGCGATGGGAAGACGTAAAGGATGTTGCTGCACCGGTGTGGCTAGATAGCATAAATGAGCGGGCTATGAACCAGTTCGATTCCAAGAAACCCTTCGCTGCTGATCTGAACGATTTGGTTCTCAGGGGGTATCTGCGGTTGTCTCGGAGTTTCAAGGAGGATTTGCTTCGGCCTGAAGAGGCTGCTAGGCGACATCCGGGTGTGATTGCGGCGTACAGAGCGATGCAGATGCCCAAGTATGTCTGGGTGGTTGAGCTCTGTCAGAGGCAGGACCTTTTGGGGGTGGCTCCGAAAGATCGGCTTATTCGGGGGGAGCTAGTTTTCGACTCGACGGGAAACCGCCATCTGCCGGACCAGACTTTGATGGCTTTCTACTATGAAGGAAGCTTTTTCGCCCCCGGCCTCGTGACGCTACAAGTACCACAAAGGCCCTATCGCCCAATGCTGCGGCGAACCCCGTTGCCGCAGCCGTTCTGATAGCGGAAATCCGGGGAATCTGGGGACACCTATTTTTCCCCGCCCTCTGCGAGAGAGCTGTTTCTTCTTTGTATGCCGACGAACCTATTCGCCCAGCATCCGTGCCAGCAGTTTGGCGAATTGCCTGGCGGCCTGGCCGCGGTGGCTCAGGGAGTTCTTCAGATCGGCGGGCATCTCGGCGATGGTCCGGCCGAATCGCGGCACGAGGAAGACGGGGTCGTAGCCGAATCCGTTGTCGCCCGTTGGCGCGGCGGTTATGACGCCTTCGACGGCGGCGGTTGCCTCCAGCAGCACCGCTCCGGGCTCCGCCAGCGCCAGGTGGCAGATGAACCGCGCGCCGCGGCAGTCGTCGGGCACATTTTCGAGGGCTTCCAGCAGCTTGGCGGTGTTGGCGGCGTCGCGCTGTCGGCGGTCGGCGTCGGGGGTGAACCTCTCGGCGGCGTAGCGGGCGCTATGCACTCCCGGCTCGCCATCCAGGGCGTCGACGACAAGTCCGGAGTCGTCGGCCAGGCACCACAGGCCGGTGGCCCGGGCGTAGTAAAGGGCCTTCCGGCGGGCGTTTTCGACGAAGGTGGCGCCGGTTTCGACGGGCTCGTCAATCCCTTGGAGGGCTTCCGGCCCCAGCAGATCCACCGGCAGGGCCGCCAGGACCTGCCGCATCTCCCGGAGCTTTCCCGGGTTGCCCGTGGCCAAGACTATCTCCCGTACGCGGCTTTGTCGCTGCTGCATTTTGGGTTTTCTCTCGAGGGATTGCCGTCAGGTAAGTGGGAGTGGGGATCTTGAGTGGCTTGTGGGTCTTTGGGTCGATGACTACCTGGTTGGTCTTCGGGTCGACCGCGGTGACGAGATCTTCCAGCCCGTTGACGGCAAGTTTTGGGAACTGCTTGAGCAGCACGGTGATGCCGGGATCGTTTACGGTCCGGATGATCTTGTCGTCCTTGGGCGTGTCCGTGATCGCGTCCTTCTTGAACAGCCCTACGGTCACCACGGACTCCGTAGCGGTGTGCCTGTAGAAAGCGAGCCGGCCCTCGCCGCGTAGCTGCTTGCAGTACTGGACGGCGAAATCCCGCCGCCCGACGTAGTCCTGCTCCGGCACGTCATGGAACTCCGCCACCAGCACCGTGTAGGCGTAGTTGGGGTCCGTGTTGTCGAGGTTCCACTCGGGCGGGCCCACATCCTCCTTGCCCGGCAGCGGCACGACGATCGCCTGGGCGTAAACTTTGATCTTGGCCGGGGTGAGGTACTCCTTGGCCTTCTTGAGGTTCGGCTGGGCGTCTTTGAGACTGGCGTACTTGCCCCAGAACAGAAGGCTGTGGTCTTCCTTGTGAACGATGAACAGGTTGGTCCAGCCGGCGTACTTCTCGGTATTGGCCTTGTAAAGCTTCGCTTCCTCGATGTGCGACATGCCCGCCCCGCGGCAGATATGCAGCAGGATCGTGAAGTTGCCTTCCTTTGCCCCGCCGGATGTGTCGTGCTTCGGGCCGAAAAGCCCGCCAAGAAAATCACCGGAATCCGCCCCCCAGGCCGTGCCGGCCAGCAGGAGCACCGCTATCGCTGTCTTTCTTGCCATCATATTTTCTTCAACCCCTCGGCAATGGCTTGGCGCTGCCGGCTGAGAAGTTTTCTAATGCCGCTCCGGGCAAGCATCAGCATGGCCTGGAGGTCCTCGTCGCTGAATGGCCGGGACTCGCCGGCGCCCTGGACCTCCACGTACTTGCCCGCGTTTGTCATCACGATGTTCATGTCAACCTCGGCCCGGCTGTCCTCGCCGTAGTCCAGGTCCAGCATGGCGGCGCCATCGAGCATCCCAACGGACGCCGCCGCCACAAGCCCGGCAACCGCGCCGGGGCGAAATCGCCCATCCCTCACGGCCCGCCCGGCCGCGATGGACAGCGCCACCTGCGCGCCGGTTATCGACGCGGTCCTCGTGCCGCCGTCGGCCTCGAGAACGTCGCAGTCCAGGTACACCGTGCGGGGCCCGAGCCGCTCGAAGTTCACCACCGACCGCAGCGATCGCCCGATGAGGCGCTGAATCTCCACGGACCGCCCGTCGGGCTTGATCGTAGGGCGGCTCTTTCGCTCGTGAGTCGAGGCCGGGAGCATGCCGTACTCGGCCGTCAGCCAACCGGCCTGGGCGCCCATGCGCCAACGCGGCAATTCCTCGGCGATGCTCGCCGTGCAGATGACCCGCGTGCCGCCGATCTCGATCAGGCAAGACCCATCGGCGGCGCCCACGAACCCGGGGGTGATCCGCACCGGCCGAAGCTCGCCGTCGCGGCGCCCGTCATTGCGTCGTTTCGATGCCATTGGGGCATTTTACCAAGGCTAAATGCTCAATGCCAAATGATGAATGCCAGGAATGATGAATGCCAGGAATGCCAGAAAATGATGAATGCCAGGAATGCCAGGAATGCCAGGAATGCTCAATGCCAAATGTTCAATGAAAGAAGGTGCCGTGGTTTGCGGAGCCCTGGGGGCGAAGCAACCACGGCACCCGCTTATCACGTCAAGACCGCTATCCCACCGAACATTGAGCATTCATCATTTGGTATTTAGCATTTAGCATTTGGCATTCCTGGCATTCCTGGCATTCATCATTCCTGGCATTCCTGGCATTCATCATTC
>CAYOBS010000342.1:0-3820 GCA_964402305.1 uncultured Planctomycetaceae bacterium
CAGCCGCGACGGGGACGACCCGGCGGGATGGCGACAGATACCAAATCAGGACTGCCGCCGATATTTCCCGCAGGAGCCGCCGATAGGTCCAACCAAAGCTGACGAACCGGCATATATCCGCGTTAATCCGCGTTAATCCGCGGCTAACCTGTTTCTTCTTTTTCTTCTTTTCGCCTCCGCGTCTCCGCGTCCGCGGTTAAACTTCTTCTTTATCATCTTTTTGGGAGCATGCAATGCCGGAACGATATGTGGACGCGATAATGAAGTTTCTGGCCGGGCGCGAGTATCAACCGCTCAAGGAAGGGCAGTTGGCTCGACAGTTGGGCGTTGAAGAGGCCGAGTTCGGCTCGTTTCGCGATGCCGTCAAACGGCTGCGCGACGCCGGGCGGGTCGTCATCGGCGCCCAGAACGCCCTGACGCTTCCTCCCATGGGCTCCAGCGTGGTCGGCTCGTACCGGTCGAATCCCAAGGGCTTCGGCTTCGTCGTGCCCGACGATCCCAACAGCCACGGCGACCTGTTCATTCCGCCCGAGGGCACCGGCGGCGCGATGAACGGCGACACTGTCGTCGCCCGCGTTGCCGCCGCGGGCAGGCGCGGCGGGGAGATGGTCTACCGGGGCGAGATCGTCAAGATCCTCCGCCGCGGCGAGAGCAAGTTTGTCGGCAGGCTCGAGCAGACCGACGCCGGGTGGTTCGTCATGCCCGACGGCAAGGCGCTGGTCACGCCTATCGTCGTACGCGACATAGGGGCGGCCGGGCCGAAGGCGGGCGACAAGGTCGTCGTCGAGATCGTCCAGTACCCCAGCGCCGGCAACCTGCCCGTCGGCGTCATTATCGAGCGCCTCGGCGTATCAGGCTCCACCGAAATCGAGACCCTCGCGGTCATTCGCGCCCACGGCCTGGTCGATGAGTTTTCCCCGGCCGCGATCGAGGACGCCCGCGCCGCCATTGCCCGCTTCGAGGCCGGCGACGGCGCCTTCAAGGGCCGGGAGGACCTGTCCGGCCTGACCGTCATCACCATCGACCCGCCGGACGCCCGCGACTTCGACGATGCCATCAGCCTCCAGGACAACCGCGACGGCACCGTCACGCTCGGCGTGCATATCGCCGATGTGTCGTACTTCGTCGTCGAAGGCGGGGCCTTGGACGCCGACGCCGTCAAGCGCGCCACCAGCGTGTACTTCCCCCGCAAGGTCGTGCCAATGCTGCCGGAGGTGCTCAGCAACGGCGTATGCTCGCTCCAGGAAGGCGTCCGCCGGCTGTGCAAGAGCGCGTTTATCACCTACGACGCCGACGCCAGGTGCATCCGCACCCGCCTGGCCGAGACCGCCATCCGCTCGTCAAAGCGGCTGACGTACATACAGGCCCAGGCCATCTGCGACGGCGCCGACTCCGGCTGCGACGCCAAGGTTGTCCGCCTCGTTGGCGACATGGCCGCGCTTGCCAAGCGCATCGAGGCGCGTCGCCGCAAGGCGGGCATGCTCCACCTGGCCCTGCCGCAGGTGGAACTGGTCTTCGACGGCCAGGACCGCGTCGTCGACGCCGTGCCCGAGGACCAGTCCTACACGCACACGGTAATCGAGATGTTCATGGTCGAGGCCAACGAGGCCGTCGCGCGGGCGCTGGAAGCCCGCAAACGGGCGTTCCTTCGCCGCATCCACCCGGCCCCCGACCGTCTCGGCGGCGCGCGGGCGTCAACTTTCATCCACGCCTTCGGCTACAAGATTCCAGCCGACCTCAACCGCGCCGACGTCCAGGCCCTGCTGGAGTCCGTGCGAGGCAAGCCGGAAGAGTACGCCGTAAACCTGGCCATACTGCGCTCGTTCCAGGAGGCCGAGTATTCGCCCCGGCAGGTCGGCCATTACGCGCTGGCCAGCGACTGCTACTGCCATTTCACCAGCCCCATCCGGCGGTACCCGGACCTGACGGTGCATCGCCTCCTGGCTGAGCTGTGCCGAGGCACGCTCGACCGACGCCCGCCGGAGGACATGTCCGAGCTGACCAGGCTGGGCAGCGATTGCAGCGCCGCCAGCCGGCGCGCGGAGGCGGCCGAGCGGGAGGTCCGCGAGGTGCTCGTCCTGCAAATGCTGGAGAAGAAGATCGGCGAGGACTTCGACGGCGTGATCACGGGCGTGGCTAATTTCGGCATGTTCGTGCAAAGCCCGCGGTACCTGGTCGAGGGCCTCGTGAGCCTCCAGGACCTTGGCGACGACTGGTGGGAGGTCGATGCCAAACGCGGCGAGGTCCGCGGCGAGCAGACGGGCCGGCGATACCGCATCGGCGACCGGATGAGGGTGCGGATCGCCTTCGTGGACGTGGCGAGGCGCCGGCTGAACCTCGCGCCGGTCCGTGACCCGGAAGATGTCGCCGGCCTGCCGCGACGGGCAAGGCCGCAAGGGGCAAGGCAAGCCAAACCCAGGAAAGATGTCGGCGGCGCCAAGGGCGGCGGCGCACCTAAGGGCGGAGCGTCTAAAGGCGGCGCACCTAAAGGCCCCAGGCCGCGGGGCAGCCGTGGCGGCAAGCCGAAGGAGCCCAGAGACGGCAAGGGCAAAGGCAAGAAGAAAGGCCGCGGGCGCAGGTGAGGCACAAGATTGCACAGGAACAGTTTAACGAGTTCTAGAGGTCCTATAGGTCCCATGAGTCCCATGAGTCCCATAGGACCTATGGGACCTATAGGACCTATAAGACAGACCAACGTGACTCACACGACCGACACAACCGAGCTCAACAAGGCCGTTGCCCAGTACGCGGACCTGGAACTGGCCGTCGCCAGGCTGGTCGACGGGCGGATGAACCATGTCTGCGCCGCGTGCCGCAAGCCCTGCTGCCGCGCCGATGTGTGTACCCAGGCCGTCGAGTGCTGGTTCCTGCTTCAGGTCAGTCAGCACGTTCACGGAAAGTGGTGGCCCGATGATTGGCCCAGCCGCAAGGACCCCTTCGCCCTGACGGCTGGGGGCTGTCTTCTCAAGGCTGGCCGGCCCCTGATCTGCCGGTCGTTCGTCTGCGACGCCTACGTCGCGTCCTACGGCAGCCTGTGGGAGGCGGTTTTCATGAGCTTCGCGTCGGACCTGCTCTGGCACGCCGGCCAGATCACCGGCACGGTGAGCGTCGAATCGCTCGACGAGGACCGCGCGCCAAGCTACGCCGGCAAGCTCTGCCGGAACCTCGCCGACGCCCGTCGGCAACTGGACCTGGCCATGATGCTTATGGACCCCGCCGCGACGGAGCTGGACAAGCATCGCGTCACGCTGAAGCTGCTATGCCTGGCGCCCCGGTGCTTTCGCGCCACGATGCGCCGGGCAATCCTGGACCGCCTTGAGGAAAAGAAGGAGCATTGAATGTCCCAGCAGGCCGGCGTGCAGCCCAATCGCAGTCCGCTTTACGAATCCCACATCAGCGCCGGCGCGCGTATGGTCGTGCGCGACGGCTGGGAGGTGCCCGCCGACTACGGCCGGCCCGCCGATGAGTGCATCCAGCTTCACACCCGCGCCGCGGTAATGGACCTCACCGCCGATGGGCGAATCCGCATCCGCGGCGATGGCGCCCTTGGCATGCTCGAACGCCTCTGCACCGCCGACGTGGCCAGGCAGGAAGATGACACCGCCATCCGCTCGCTGCTGCTGAACCAGCGCGGCGGCGTCATCGACATGGTGACGGTTATGCGCCTCGACGGCTGGTGGATTCTGACGTGCAGCCCCGCGCGTCGCCAGGCCGTGCTGGAACACCTCCAGTCCCACGCGGAACAATTCGACGCCAAGGTCGACGACCAGACCTTCAAGACTGTCACCCTGGCGGTGGTCGGCCCGATGGGCGCGGAGAT
>CAYOBS010000343.1:0-3802 GCA_964402305.1 uncultured Planctomycetaceae bacterium
CCTCTCCGCAAGGGCGTTTCAAGCTCGGCGGCGGTGTGCATTCTGATGGCCAAGGCCTTCGACGAGGTCTACCGGATGCGGATGTTCCCGCACGAGTTGATGGAGGCGGCCTACCTGGGCGAGAAGCTCACCGGCAGCCAGTGCGGGCGGATGGACCAGGCGTGCATTTACGGAAAGACGCCGGTTCTGCTGACGTTCAAGAAGTCCATGGACATTCGCGTCGAGCCTGTTTTCCCCGGCGGGGACATACACATGTTCTTCGTCGACCTGGCGGGCAAGAAGGACACCATCAAGATTCTCTCGGACCTCCAGTCGGCATACCTTCGCGACGCGAATGTCCGGCGTGGCCTCGGCGAGGCCAACGAGGCGGTCGTCCGCGAGGCCTACCGGGCGCTGGGCGCCGGCGACGCTCAATGGCTGGGCCGGCTGATGGCCCAGGCCCAGGAGCAATTCGACCGGCTGGTCGCGCCTGGCAGCCCGGACGAACTGGCCAGCCCGCTGCTGCACCGGCTGCTTGCCTTCGAGGACATTCGCCCCAACGTCTTCGGCGGCAAGGGCGTCGGCAGCCAGGGCGATGGCACGGCCCAGTTCGTCGCTCGCGGCGCCGCCGACCGCGATGAGGCCATGCGGAAGATCATCGCGGCATTTCCCGATATGCAGTGCTTCCCCCTGACGATCATCAGGTCGGCCAGGGCGGCAGGCGTCTGACGCGCGCCGCGGCAGACTGAGGACCGCCATCGCTCGGCCGTGGCCTCAGGCAAACCGCAACGGGGGCTGTATCAACGCACAAACCCATAAATACCCCATTTCACCTCGCCTGCGCACATTTCGTATTCTACGCTCCTTGCGGAGGGATTGCGGTTTAGCCCGGCCGGCCTGGCAGGCTCGCGGGGCAAGGCAAGGCTGCTATACTTTCATTGGAAGGAGGATGCGATCATGTTGGAGGAGAGATCGCGAGCGTCCGCCCCCACGGGGCCCGCCGGGCGCGCTGAAGGCGTGCCACGGCGCATGTGGGCGACGGTTCCAGGCTATCGGTTATCCCGGCGCGCCGGGACTACCGGCTATCCCGGCGCGCCGGGACTACTGGGTACATCGTGGCGTGCGTGGGTGGCGGTCTGTCTGCTGGCCGCTGCAACACTCGGTTGCGACGAGCGGGTGGTCATCAACGCCGACGGGGCCGACCGCGGCCTGGTTATCCTGCTGCCCGGCATCGACGGGCGAAGCGGGTATAGCGAGGAAGCCTGCCGTGCCCTTTGCCGCGATGGCCGGGCAATTTCGGTCGAGCTGCGGGACTGGACCTCGCCGCTGGGTGCGTTCTTCAACCAGACCGCCATCGCCCGCAATCGCGAGGTGGCCCGGACAATCGCCGAGCGGATCGCCGACTACCACCGCCAGTACCCGTCCAGGCCGGTGTACCTGATCGGCCACAGCGGCGGCACGGCCATGGCGGTCTGGACGGCAGAGAGCCTCACGGGCGGCGAGCAGGTCGAGGGGATCATCCTCCTGGCTTCGTCGCTTTCGCCGGGCTACGACCTTACTGGGGCGCTGGCTCGCAGCCGGGGCGGCATCGTGAGCTTCTACTCGCCGCTGGACGTCGCCATTCTTGGCGCCGGCACGACTTTGCTTGGCACGATGGACGGCCTGCACAGCGAGTCGGCCGGCAAGGCGGGCTTCGAGTCCCGCGGGCGGGGGGGCTATGAGAAGCTCTTCCAGGTTCCGTGGGAGCGGTCGATGGCGGCGTCGGGGCACGGCGGGGACCACTTCGGCTGCATGGCGACGCGGTTCATCCGCACGTACGTCGCCCCGCTGGTGCGAAGCGCCGAGTGGGACGCCGGCCTGATCGCGTCCATTCGCGGCGGGCAGGGCAACGCGCCGCCGGCCGGTGCGGGCGATGCAGCCGGCAGCCCCGCGGTGGCGGCCGGCAGGCCGTCGAGCGACGCCGGAGAAGCGATGCCCGCCGACACGATCTCCAAAGCGAGCGCCGAAATGAGCGTCAACACGAGCGGTCAAGGCAGCGATGTGAGAAGCCGCGATTACGATCCCGACGCGTTCTGGCAACTCGACGGCGACTGGGACACCTACTACAGCATCGGCCTGCTGCCGATATGGGAAGGCCGCTAGCGACGGGACGGCCGCGGAGCCAAGAAGCCAAGAAACCAAAAAGTTCACAATGTCCGTGGGCGCAAAAGCGAGGCCAATCGTATAATGTTCGTCGAGTTGCTCGGCCGGCGGGCCGGGCAATTCCACTCGCGGAATTTCGGCCGGCAGTTTGCCAAAATTGCTAAAAGATGCCAAAAGATGCCAAACGACGCCGTTGTCAAATTTGAACGCAGCTTCGCCGACTGGCTCGGCGTCGGCCATGCGTTTGCCTTCTGGAAGGGCCGCGTGGCGATGTACGCGATTCTTCGGGCCCTGGGCATCGGCTCCGGCGACGAGGTAATCCTGCCGGGCTACACGTGCGTGATGGATGTCAATCCCATCAAGTACCTCGGCGCGGCGCCCGCCTACGCCGACATCGACCCAGCCACATACAACGCGGCGCCCGAAAACGTCGAGCTCGCCATCACGCCGCGAACCAGGGTTATCGTCGCCCAGCACACCTACGGCTATCCCTGCGAGATGGACGGCCTGCCGGACGTCGCCCGGCGGCACAATCTGGTCCTCATCGAGGACTGCTGCCTTGCCCTTGGCTCGACCTATCGAGGCAAGCTCTGCGGCACGTTCGGCAAGGCCGCGTACTGGTCCTTCCAGTGGAACAAGCCGTTCACCACCGGCGTCGGCGGCATGGTCACGACCGACGACAACGCCCTGGCCGGGGAAATCCGCAAGCTCCGCCAGGCCGAGATGCAGCCCGTGGGCGCCAAGTCCGCGGCCATGCTCGCCTGCCAGCGAGCGGTCTACCGCACCGCGATCTGGCCGCGAACCACCGCCATCGCCACGAGCCTGTTCCGCTGGCTGACGCGAAAGGGATTGGTCATCGGCTCATCATCCACCAGCGAGTTCGAGCCTAAGATGCCCGATGGATTCTTCCGCGCCATGAGTGCCGGGCAGGCCCGCGCCGGGCTGGCGCAGATGCGAAGAATAGACCGCAATATCGCCCACCGCCGCGAAATGCGGGCCAGGTACGACAAATTGCTCACTGCCGCCGGCTGGCCGCTGCCGCACGTGCCGGACTACATGGACCCGGTCCTGGTGCGCTATCCCATCCGCGTGGCCGACAAGCAGCGGGCCATCGCCGAGGCCCCCGGCCGGGGCATCGAGCTGGGCACGTGGTTCGAGTGCCCCCTGCACCCGATCGAGACGCCGATGAAGCTATACGGCTATCACACCGGCATGTGCCCCGTCGCCGAGCGCGCCTGCCGGGAGGTGGTCAATCTGCCGACCCATGGCCGGGCCGGGCGCCGCACAGCCGAGCGAAGCGTGCGTTTCGCCGCGGACATCGGCCCGGCGCCGGCAGATCGTTAGCACACCGAGATCGCGCAGCCTTCGTGGTTGATGTCGAAGTCGAAGAACCGCGCGCGGCCGTTGGGCGGGTCGGCTTCGAGCATTCGCCTCACGGCGCGGGCGTCGGCGGCGCTGCGGCAGACCATCAGCAGGAACCCGCCGCCGCCAGCGCCGAGCAGCTTGGCGCCGTGGATGTACGGGCCGACGCGGGCAAGCATTTCCTCGATCCGCTCGTTGGAGGAATCCGGGTCGAGTTGCTTGTTCTGCCGCCACGCCTCGGCCAGCAGGCGTCCGAAGGCGGGCAGGTCCTTCCGCGCCATCGCGTCGGCCACGCGATGCCCCATGGCGTGAATCTCCC
>CAYOBS010000344.1:0-3801 GCA_964402305.1 uncultured Planctomycetaceae bacterium
ACGGCGGTGAGCCCCGTATAGCACCAGGGACCGCCCAGGTCTGGCCCCGCCGAGAAGCACATGCCTGCCGGAGCGACGTGATGCTCATGCATGCGTGCTTGTGGGCGTTTCATGGGCCCGCCGTGCGCGTTCGTCATAGAACGGGTTGACCGGAGATCGGATGATGCCGAGAGCAGGACCTTCAGGCCGAGCCTTCACGCTGATCGAACTGCTGGTCGTCGTCGCCATCCTCGCTCTGCTGGTCGCCATGGTGGTCCCAAGCCTTACCCGCGCGTACAGCATAGTAAGAAAGGTGATCTGCCTGACCCAACTGCATGGCATCGGTGTCGCCGTTCACACCTACGCCACCAGCAACGATGGGCATATTCCTTTTGGCCCCAAAGCCCCGCCCATGATGACAGCCACGGATTTCTATCCATCAACCGGAGCGCCGACCACCCTGATCTCGCTCATGAACGGCAAGCCAGTTGGTTTAGGTTTGATGTTGGAGGAGGAGTTGTCCAGGCAGACTAAGTTCCTCTTTTGCCCCGGCAGCGACCAGCCGATGGACGCCGACGCCGAATTGGCAAAGGTCGGCGTGCGACAAGCGCAGAGCAGTTACTACTACCGTCATGCCTCGGTGGCCCGGCAGTATGACCCGCCCGGAATCGACGTCATGTCGCCGGATCACATCCGGCTCGACAACTTGGGGTCCAATCGCAACGGCCAGCCGATTCGCGCCTTGGTGATCGACAGCCAGTTCCTGGTTCCATCGGGCTTCGACGTGTTCGGCATCACCCCGCGTACCCATCACCAGCAGGAATGCGCGAATGTTCTGTATTCCGACGGTCGCGCCATCTCGCTCCACAATGCGGATGGGCGGTTCACGGTCAACCTCGACAACTATCAGGCCTTAACGAAAGCGTTCGACAGGATACTGGGCGTTCTGGAGCGGGCGGACACCGAGCCCTGATGCACCCTTCGTCAAAGGAGAACAAGACCATGCTGGCTACGTACCGCGTGAACGGCGAGAACCTTGACTCGCTGGACCTGAAAGTCCTGCTCCTGACCAAAGGGGTCAAGGTCAGCACGGAGGTCTACGAAAGGTTCGGGCAGACCAACCGAATCCACTCCGATCCGCTTACCAGCAATTGCCTGCTTCTCCCGGACGGCACCGTGGTGCATCTGGTCGACCTGGCCATGCACATGAGCTACATCAAGAAGGCCATGTCGTGGGAGACACTACGCAATCTACGGTACCTCTTCCAATTACGGACTCCGTTCACATTGGAGGTCACCGGCTCCGGTGACCCCGTGCTCTTGTGCAAGGACGAGGAGGTTACCCGGGTTGCCTTTCCGCCGGCCTCGCGGTTCTACGAGCAGAAGACATCCAGCGGGTTGCCCTTCATCGGCAATGCCGTGTTGCAGGCGCTTGACTTCCTGTCGTTTCAATGTCTGTGGCCGTGCCAGTACGCCCAGGCGGGGCATGCCTGCCAGTTCTGCTACTCGGGCGGTTTATTTGATCGCCTTGCTAGGAAGAATAAGCCGCTGCCGCCGATGCCTACGCCGCAAGACGTGGCCGAGATAACGCACTACGCCTTCATGGTCGAACGTGCCGCCAAGCACCTCCAACTGACAGGCGGCTCCACGATGAACACGCAGGCGGAATGCGCCGTGATCAAGGGATTCCTTGATGAGATCGACAAAGTCGTCGGGCTGAAGAACATCCCCGGCGAGATTCTTGTGTACACCACGCCGCCAAGTGACCCCCGCGAGGTTGACCAGCTATTCTCAGCCGGCACCGACCGGATCGCATGCAGTATCGAGGTGTGGGATGAGAAACTGGCCCAGGTCGTTACCCCAGGCAAGTGGAAGTTCGCCGGCCGACAGCGGTTTCTGGACTGTCTGAAGTATGTCGCCAAGCGATATGGGCCCAATCGGGGATGCAGTTCCTTCGTGGTTGGACTGGAGCCGGCTGAGAGTTACCTCGATGCCGCCAGAGTCCTCGCGTCAGAAGGGATTGTCCCGATCGCTTCCATATGGATACCGTTTGGCCGACCCGTGCTTGGGCGTATGCAGGCGCCCGGACTTGACTACTACCGAAAGGTCAAGGAGGGGCTCGCCACGATCTACGAGACTTATGGGATCGTTCCGCCCGGCAGCAACGGGCTCAATGTATGCCTGTGCCGCGACGTCTGGAATCATCTGGCAGACTTGTCGGATTCCGGCCTCCGATGCGATTGCAACGCACCGCGCGTCCGCCACCTTGCGGGATCGCCCCAGTAAGCCAGGATCAAGCACTGCGAACGGAGGCGGCATGAGCGTCCAAGACACGATAGCTATGGCGAATATCCCGGTTGGCTTGCTCGCGTTAGGGGTCGTGTCCCTGGTGACATGCTACAGCCTGAAGCGCCCGGAGAGAATAACCCGGCGTCTGCACGACACTCCTGTGATAGTGATGTACGTCCTTGGGACGTGGCTGCTCGTCCCACTGGGATGGCTCTGGGCGGCGGGCTACGTCATCTGCGTCATTGCCAGCAACTGGTGGTTTATCTCAAGGGTCTGTACGCATTGTCGCTGCTATGGGCAAAGCAACGGTCCCTCGCTGTACTGCATCACCGCGAGTCGTCTGGCGAAGAAAGCCGGCAAGCCGATGTTCGCTCAGCGTTTCCGCCGAAACACCAAGGTGGTGGCAGTTGGGTGGATTCTCCCGCCTCTGGGCGGGATCGTACTGCTGGTGCGGACCTACGGTTGCCCTTGGCCGTTCGCCGGCAGCTTTGTGATGCTCCTGGCGTTCTCGCTCATTGCGTTTTGGTTGGCCCCTGTCGGCGCGAAGCCGAGATGTGAGCGGTGCGACAACAGGAACGACTGTCCGCACGGCCAGCCGCCCCTGCCCAGGGCGGGCGTGGCCGGATAGGATGCTGGCGTTCGGCGACTCAAATCGGCCATGAAAGCGGGAGCAGTGGTCAAGAAGCTTTCGCCTCACATGCACTGGTACTGGGCGCTGGGGGGCCGGTGGTTCTGGACTATCTCGCCGGTGTGGGTGTTGGGCGTGTAGTCGTTGAGGTCCAGCTTGGCTTCGGGCAGCAGTTCCTCGATGTCCTTGAAGAACCGCGAGTGAGTGTCCTTGACCTGGAGGAATCCGGCCTGGCGCATCACGTTCAGAGCTTCGACAAGGGTCATGGCGGCACCTTGGGGCAAGACCAGAAAGTAGATAGTAGGTAGTAGGAAGTAGGTAGGAGGGGTCAGGCGACAGCCCTCGTCCTCGTTCTCGTCCTCGTCCTCGGTCTTTTCATATTTCCGGTTTCCGGGTGGGCCGAACGCTCATGTTTGACTGCGGCAGTCCTCTTGGTTGCGTCGCCAAGCTACGTCGCCGGGTAGATTATCGGCATTTTTCGGCCGGCTATTCAGCGGGAACCGGGGACTTCCAATCCGCAAGCGGGGTGATCTTCGGGGGCGCCGCGGCCGGAGCGCCCGGGGCCTGTGGGCTGAGCAGCACGGCCAGGCGCAGCAGGCCCGGCTGGGCGGGTATGCGGATGACCAGCCGGCTGACGCCGGTGTTGGCGGCCTGTGGGGGGTTTTGCTCGGCGGACTCGACGGCGAACGCCGCCCCTTTCGGCTGGAGTATGCGCGCGGTGAGCTTGCGGCCATCGAGGGTGAGCGTCGCGGCCGGGCCGGAGGCGTCGACCTTGGCGTCGGTGGTGATGCCCCAGAGCACCTGGCAGGGCTTGGCGATTTCCAGTTCATCCTGGACGAGCACGTCCCGGCCGGCAACCATGCGGACTCCGCGCCGCGCGCTTTTGGCCTTTGGCGTGTAAGCGG
>CAYOBS010000345.1:0-3799 GCA_964402305.1 uncultured Planctomycetaceae bacterium
ACGAGTACGCGGACTTTGTGGACCTTGGCGGGCTTGGCGCATTCGTGACCAAGTCGATCACGGTCCAGCCGCGTCCGGGCAACGAGTACCCGCGCGTGGTCGAGACCCGCGCCGGGATGATGAACGCGATCGGCCTGGCCAACGTGGGGCTGGATGTCTTCCTGGCTGAGAAGGTCCCGCTGCTGGAGAAGCTCGGGCTGCCGGTGTTCGTGAACGTGGCCGGCACGACGGTCGATGACTACCTGGCCGTGGCGCGGGCGCTGGAGCAAGTCGAGGTCGTCCGCGGTGTGGAGCTGAACATCTCCTGTCCCAACGTCAAGGCCGGGGGGATACAGTTCGGCGTGGAAGCCGCCCAGGCCGAGGCCATCACGCGGGCACTGCGGGAGGTGTGCAAAAAGAACATCCTGATCGTCAAGCTCTCGCCGAACGTTACGGACATCAGCGCCATCGCGGCCGCGGCGGTGGCGGGCGGGGCCGATGCGCTCAGCATGATCAACACCTTCACCGCCATGGCGGTGGATGTCGAGCGGCGGCGCCCGATCCTGGCCAACGTTACCGGCGGGCTGAGCGGGCCGTGCATCAGGCCCATCGCGGTCCACATGGTTCACCAGGTTTACAAGAAGGTTGCCGCCCCGGCCGGGGTGCCGATCATCGGCATGGGCGGCATACAATACGCATCCGACGCCCTGGAGTTCCTTCTTGCCGGGGCGACAGGCCTGGCGGTCGGCACGGCGCTGTTCGTCGATCCGGGCTGCCTGACGGTGATCCGCGACGGGATATCGGACTACCTTTGCCGTCACGGCTGCAAGAGCATCCGCGAGATAATCGGGCAATTGCAGATGGACGCCTGACGGGAAAAACGTCATTTCCTTCAATGCCGACGCGGATTTGCGGGCGTTTGCACCGCTGCAACATCTTGTTCGGGAACAAGCCACGGAAATATATGTTTGGAAAACAGGTGAAATCGCCGGCCGCGAAGTTAGAATGACAAAAATAGTCGCCGCTCATCGCGGAGCGGCATATAATTCCGTGCGCGCTGCCGCTGCCGCTGCCGCTGCCGCTGCCGCCGCCGCCGCCGCGGGTCGCGGAAACGGCTTTTGGGCTTTTTGGCTTTTTGGCTCTTGGCTTCCAAGCTACTGTTGGGGTTTCGACTATGAGAGTGCTTATGCTCGGCTGGGAGTTTCCTCCGCACATCAGCGGAGGTCTGGGCACGGCGTGCTATGGCATGACCAAGGGCCTGGACGAAATCGGCGTGGATGTGTGTTTCGTTCTGCCCACCGCGATTCCCGCCGATGCAGCCAGCCACGTCAAGCTTCGCGGCCCAACCCGCATGGCCGCCGGCTCGCCGCCCGCCGGGCAGTTGACAACGGAACAGGTTGTTTCCCGCGAGTTTGCCCACGTCGAGTTGCGGCGAGTGCGGGCCGTGCTTCAGCCTTACGCCACGCCGGCATCGTACGATGAGGCCGTCCACAAAATGCTGCTTGAGCAGAAGATCATTCCCGGCATGGCGGGGATGGAAGCCCCGGCCGGCGCCCCGGCCGGCGGCACGGAGGACGTCGGCGCCGACAGCGTCGCCAACCCGTCGCGCGGGCTGTTCATCGCCGGCGGCGGCGAGCACTACAAGGGCGACCTGATGGGCCAGGTCTATCGTTACGCCCGCATGGCTGTAGAGGTCGCCCGGACCGAGGCCTTCGACGTCATCCACGCCCACGACTGGATGACCTATCCCGCCGGGGCAGCCGTCGCCGCGGCCACGGGCAAGCCGCTGGTCGTCCACGTCCACTCGACCGAGTTCGACCGATCCGGCACGAACGTCAACCAGCAGGTCTACGACATCGAGCGGATGGGCATGCACTGCGCCGCGGGCGTGGTCTGCGTGAGCCACCTGACACAGAAGATCTGCACCAGCCGCTACGGCGTGCCGGAAGACAAGTGTACCGTCGTCTACAACGCCGTAGATCTGCCCGAAAACGGCAAGTGGCAGATGGAGCCTATCCGCCAGACCGAAAAGATCGTCCTGTTCCTCGGACGAGTGACCATGCAGAAAGGCCCGGAGTACTTCCTGCGGGCGGCCAAGAAGGTCGTCGAGAAGTACACCAACGTCCGCTTCGTGATGGCCGGCAGCGGCGACATGGTCACCCAGTGCATCCGCGAGGTAGCCGACCTCAAGCTCGGGCGCTACGTGACGTTCACGGGCTTTTTGCGAGGCCCGGACGTGGACAAGATCTTCTCCATGGCCGACCTGTACGTCATGCCCAGCGTCTCGGAACCCTTCGGCATCGCCCCGCTGGAGGCCCTCAGCCACAACGTGCCGGTGATCATCTCCAAGCAGTCGGGCGTCTCGGAGGTGCTCACCCACGTGCTCAAGGTCGACTTCTGGGACATCGACGAGATGGCCAACAAAATCCTCGCCGTCCTGCGCCACGCCCCATTGCAGCGGACACTGCGCCAGCACGGCTCGATCGAACTGCGAAAGTTCGCCTGGCGCGACAGCGCCATGAAGCTCAAAGAGGTCTACGAGTCCGTGATGCACGCGTAGGGCCGGGCCGGATTTGACGCGGGGCGAGATGGAATGCTGAACCGGAATTTCGAATTTCGAAGCACGAAATCCTAAACAAATTCAAAATTCAAAACTCAAATGCTCTAAACGCCGCTCCCCGGCGCAATAGTCGAACGAAACCCGGCCTTCGCCTTGGGGGCTTTTTGTTTTGGCTTTTTGGATTTCGTGCTTTGGATTTGTTTTGGATTTCGTGCTTCGATATTCGGATTTGCTTACCCGTAAGATGGCCGGCCATTCGAAATCGCTTCGCCGACTACCGGCTACTACCCGGAAATCTCACGCATCCGCCAGTTTCCACTTGACGGCGGAGGCATCCTGAATCCCCGGCGAATTCTTGACGATAGTAAGTACACAGTATATACTGCGTATTAACTCAACAGGAGAATCGCCATGACTAAGATGCTGACCAAGCACGGCAACAGCTACGCCTTGGTGATCGACAAGCCCATCCTGGAGCTTCTCCACGCCACCCCCACAACGCCATTTGAGATCATGACCGATGGCAGCTGCCTTGTCGTTACGCCGGTGCGCGAGCAGACCGAGGAAGATAAGTTCCAGCGGGCCCTGGACAAGGTTCACAAGCGATTCGGGCGTGCGTTGAAGAAGTTGGCGGAGTAGGATAACCTCCATGGCTCCCTTCTTCCTGGATATCAGCCATGTTCTGCGGACACACATGAGCCTCATTGAGAAGTACGGGGGCAAGACAGGCGTCCGCGATGTCGGGCTGCTGCGTTCAGCCATCGCCATGCCGCAGGCATCCTTCGGCGGGGAGTTTCTCCATAAGGATATCTTCGAGATGGCGGCTGCGTACCTTTTCCACATCGTTCAGAACCATCCGTTTATTGACGGCAACAAGCGCGCCGGGGCCGCGGCAGCGATCATCTTCCTGGACATGAACGGCGTGGACGTCGAGGCCGACGAAGAAGGATTGGTTGACTTGACGCTCCGCGTTGCTTGCGGCAAGGCCGGCAAGACTGGCAAGACCGAGATCGCCGATTTCTTCCGCCGCCTTGCCCACTAGAGTACTGTCTCACAATTACTATGAGTTATGCCCCCTTGAAAATCCCAAGCACGAAGCTCTAAATCCTAAACAAATCCGAAGGCTCAAAGCCCTAATGACCGAAACTGAGGCTCGACTACCGGCCTGGCAGTGTTGTTTCGATCATTTGTCATTCGAATTTCGTATTTGTTTAGGATTTAGTGCTTAGGATTTCGAATTTCGGGCTGCCGGATTAAGGC
>CAYOBS010000346.1:0-3781 GCA_964402305.1 uncultured Planctomycetaceae bacterium
AGCTTGCCGTCGGCGCCGCGGCTGTACTGCATGAACACGAGGTTCCAGATCTCGATCACGCGAGCATCGCCCGCGTTGACCAGCGACCGCCCGGACTTGTCCGGCGTCATGTCGATGTGGATCTCGCTGCACGGCCCGCACGGGCCGGTCTCGCCCATCTCCCAGAAGTTGTCCTTCTTGTTGCCGCGAAGAATATGCGATGGGTCGATGTCGGTGGCCGTTCGCCACAGCCCATCCGCCTCGTCGTCGGGCTCAAGCCCCTCAGCCGCGTCGCCCTGGAAGACCGTCACGTACAGCCGGCTCTTGTCCAGCCCCCAGCCCTTCGGATTCGTCAGCAGCTCCCACGCCCAGGCGATGGCCTCGGCCTTGAAGTAGTCGCCGAAGCTCCAGTTGCCGAGCATCTCGAAGAACGTGTGGTGGTAGGTGTCGTGCCCGACGTCCTCGAGGTCGTTGTGCTTGCCGCCCGCGCGGATGCACTTCTGGCTGTTGACCGCACGGACGTAGTCGCGCCTGACCAGCCCCAGGAAGATGTCCTTGAACTGGTTCATGCCGGCGTTGGTGAACAGCAGCGTCGGGTCCTCCGCCGGCAGCAGCGGGCAGGACGGCACGAAGCTGTGCCCTCGCTCGACGAAGAAGTCGATGAACTCGTTTCGTATATCGTTGCAACTGCGCGTCATGGTTTTGGTAGCCTGTAGCCCGTAGTCAGTAGCCCGTAGTCCCGATGTACATCGGGATAGCCGGTATTCCGCCTGCGGCGGATGGATTTTCCGTTTTGACGCCTGTTCCCTTCAGCGAGCAGGGAAATCGGACTTTGCTTGCTCTCCACAGGGGCGAGCCCGCCTAAAGATCGCTCATTCTACCCACCGCCCCGATAACCGCCAAGGGGGTTTTTGAGTTGGGCCGGAAGCATGGCATCTCTTAAGTCGCCTTCGCTCATTACTCAACGGCCCTTTATCCACCCATGCTCGACGTACCACTGTACGGTCAGGCGCATGCCTTCTTGCAGGCCGACGGCTTGGCGGTAGCCCAGTTCCTGCCGGGCGCGGGCCCAGGAGCATGTCCACCACGGGTGGAGCAGGCCACGGATTTTGCCGCGGGAGACGATTTGCGGCCTGCCCGTGACGGCCCAGGCGATCTGGCCTATCTCACCGGCCAGCCGGGCCAACAGCGCCGGCACGCGGAGCAGGCGCGGCGGCATGTTCAAGGCCAGGCAGACGGCCTCGGCTACTTCGGACATTGTGTGAATGCCGCTTGCGATGTAGTACGTCCGCCCGACGGCCTGGGGCGACAGGGCGGCCAGGCGGAGTCCCTCGGCCAGGTCGCCGGCATACACGAAGGCCGCCTGCTTGGACGGCTTGCCGATGACCGGCACGCGTCCCAGCCGCACCGCCAGGCGGAACAGCGGCAGGAAGTTGGCATCTCGCGGCCCGTACACGGCCGGGGGGCGGACGATGGTTGCCGGCAGGCGGTCGGCATGTTCCAGGACGACGTGCTCGCCGGCGAGCTTGCTGGCGCCGTAGTCGTCGGCGGGGTGCGGCTCGGCGGACTCATCCGGCGGCTCGGCCGAGGTGGCCGGGCCGGCGGCGGCCAGGCTGCTGACATACACGAACCGCCGCAGGTTGGCGCCCTCGGCAAGCAGGGCCTCCAGCAGGCGGCCTGTGCCGTCGGCGTTGACGGCCTGGTACTCCGCGAGCGTCCGCGTCCGCGTCAGGCCGGCGGCGTGGAAGACGTAATCGACGCCCCGCACGGCCAGGCGAAGCGCGTCGGGATCATCCAGGGCCGCGACGCGCCGCTCGACGTCCAGCCCATCCAGGGCGGTCCGCCCCGCCACGGCGGACCTTCGGCGCGGCGGACTCGTCGGGCGCATGAGGCAGGCGACCTCCATGCCCGCGCCGAGCAGTCGCTCGACCAGGTGGCTGCCCACAAATCCCGTCGCGCCCGTCACGAGAGCCTTCAAGCGTGTTCTCCTTGCCGCGGGGCAAATCCGAATTTCGAAGCACGAAATCCGAAACAAATCCAAAGCACCAAATTCCAAACAAGGACCAAACGACAGATAAGCATCAAATCACAAGCACCAAGGTCTGCCTGCCGGCAGGCAGGTCCAAACAAGGACCAAATCGAAAGCACAAAACTCCAAACAAGAGCCCATCTTCCCACCCAAAGATTGCTATCCCTGGGCATCATTGGCGGACGCTTCCCATCCGCGGAGTCTTGTTTGGTACTTTGTCTTCTTGGGATTTGGTCCTTGTTTGTCATTTGGTGCTTGTCATTTGGAATTTGCTCATGGTCTTTCGCCCACCGTCGTTTGGAGCATTCGGATTTTGGGTTTGTTTCGGATTTTGATTTTCGAGATTCGGATTTAGCACTCTGCCAGTATCACCGAAACCGTCGGCGCGTGCAAAGGGGATGATCGGCTCGGTTGCCTGTTGACCGCGGCGGGTGTGGGGCGTAGTTTCTTGCGAATTCATGAAGCGTGCCGCAAAACTCACAATCGGCCTGGCCGCATCGCTGGTGCTGCTGGCGGTAATGGTCTACTTCGTCGGCTTCGGCAAGACCATCGACGCGGCCAGGCAGGCCGGGCCGCCGGCGGTGCTCAGCCTTGGCGGGCTGCTGGCGGCGCTGCTGGTCTGCCAGGCGGCGGCGTGGAAGGCGCTGAACCGCGCGGTTGGCCATCGCGTGGGGTTTGGCAGCCTGCTGGGCGCAACGGTCGTCGGGCTGGCGGGCAATATCATCACACCGTCGACGTACCTTGGCGGCGAGCCGGGCAAGGTGCTCTACGCCGGCCGGCGGACGGGGCTGCCATACGAGCAACTCGCCGGCACGGTGCTGCTGCTGAAGTACGTCGAGGCCCTGAGCTTCCTGCTGTTCGTCCCGGCCGGGAGCGTGGTGGCTGTGCTGGGCATGGAGCATGCGCTCTTCAGCGGCCCCGGCCTGTGGCTGGGCGCGGCAGTGGTGGCAATTGCCGCGGCGGCCCTGGCTGCGATGGTGGTGCTGGCGGTGTCACTGGCGCGGCGGTGGCGGCCCTTGACGGCCCTGGCGGGGCTGCTGGCGCGGGCGGGCGTCTTCCGGCGGTTCTTCACACGGCTGGCCGTGCGGGCACGGCGCGTGGAGGACCAGGCCTCCGGCGTCTTTGGCCGCGAGCGAAGCATGATCGCGCCGGCGTTTGGCCTGTTCCTGCTGACGCACGTGACGATGTACCTCAAGCCGCTGCTGTTTTTCTGGCTGGGCTGGGGCAAAGTGCTCAGCCCGGCGGAACTGGGGCTGATCTTCCTGACCTGCCAGGTGCTGCTGGCGTTCCAGTTGACGCCCAGCGGGGTCGGCACGCTCGATGGCGGGCTTTTCGGCGTGCTGGCCGTCAGCGGCATCGCGATAACCCAGCCGCAGTGCGCGGCCTACCTGCTGTGCATCCGCCTGTGGGACGGCCTGATCATCGCGGCCGGGGCGGCCCTTGCCGCCCGTGTCGGCGTCGGCCTGTTCGCCGAACCAACGCCCGCCGCATGACAGAAGGCACGGAGCACGGCAACGGAAGAGTAGACTGTCCCCTTCTTCCCCTGAGGAACAACAGACGGGCCAAGGCCCCGCCGGCAAGTAAGCGCGCTGAAAGCGTGCTAAGAAGAAGAAGAAAAGCAAACGAGTGGTGCGCCGCCGGCCACCCAGGGCTAAAAGCCCTGGTCTAGACCCCCGCCTTCGGCGGGGTCAAAGCCCCGTGAACGGGGCTGTTATAAAGGCCATTTGCGGCCAGAATCCCGCTGCGGCGGGGTCGAAGCCCCGTGAACGGGGC
>CAYOBS010000347.1:0-3731 GCA_964402305.1 uncultured Planctomycetaceae bacterium
CAACGACTCACATGGCATTCTATCACGATGGCGCAATAGAAAAGTCGATCCCCCGGATTCTTGATTCAGTGCGGGTGCCGAAATTCGATGAAGAGAGTGTACGCAAGGAAACTGGCTTCTCAGAGGACATGCGGGCGCGCTTGTTGAGCCTCATCCGGGAGATGAAAGCCAAAGGTTTCAGTCCGTGGTGTAACGGGAAGCCTCAACAAATCACCTTCTTGTCCAGTGTCGAGTCGCCGCAAACGATCACTCTCCCGCATCGCGTTCTGAACGACAAGACGACCAAGAATGGCAAACCTTGGGGGTTCGCCATCGGGCAACGCTATGTTTCGTTGTCGAAACTCCGGAAGGGACCGACGAAAACGTCTGAGTTGGAGGAATAGAGGGAAATCTGGGAACACCATACGATCTTCCCGTCTTCCTCGGCCGGCCGGTGTTCTCGTGCCGCCGCATCAGCGTGCCGAAGTCCTGTTCGTCCGGAATCTCCGGATTTACGGTCGGCCTGCTCCAGGCCTTGATGCCCCTTCTCGTATCATTTTGCCGGCGCTGGCAAAATGATGGGGCGGGCAAAATATGGACTCACGCCAACGATCGGTTTGCGCGCGCCCGCAAACCGATACGGGAACAAGGGCATCACCGTCGAGGGCGTGACCGTCAAGCCGTATTGCCGACCATTTTGCGCGCGCGCGCAAAATGGTCCCCCGGAAAACGATATCCGGCCGCCTCTCGCCTGTAAGCTACGCCTGAATCAGTGGTTAAAGTGCCTTGTCCCCGTGAAGATCATCGCAAGGCCCAGTTCATCGGCGCGGGCGATCACGTCCTGGTCCTTCTTTGCCCCGCCGGGTTCGATGACGGCTGACGCGCCGACGTCATTGGCCCAGTCCAGGCTGTCGGGGAATGGGAAGAAGGCGTCGCTGGCGAGTGAGCAGCCGGCGGTGTCGACCAGTCCGCCGCCGCCGTAGCTTCGGGCGATCTGGCTGGCCAGGCGGGCGGAGTTGACGCGGCTCATCTGCCCCGCCCCCGCGCCAAGCAGGGTCTTGTCCTTGGCCAGGACGATGGCGTTTGACTTGACGTTCTTGCAGACCAGCCAGGCGAAGCGCAGGTCGGCAAGCTCCCTGTCGGTGGGCTTTCGTTTGGTGACGACGGTCCACTGGCCCTCGTTGAGGCCCACCAGGTCGCGGTCCTGGACGAGCAGCCCGCCGACGACGTACTTGACGTACTTCTCCCGGTTGCGCTTGCCGGTCAGCGGCCCGAGGGCCAGGATCCGCACATCCGGGCCCCAGCCCTTGCGGGCGGCGATGATCTCGACCGCCCCGGCTTCGAAGCTCGGTGCGGCCACGATCTCGGCGAAGAACCCGCCGGCCCCGGCGTCCTTGCCCCAGCGCTGGTAGCTCTCGCAGATGGCCGTGGCAAGCTCGCGGGTGCATTCCCGGTTGATCGCGATTATCCCGCCCATCGCCGCGTTGACGTCGCAGTAGTAGGCCTTGCGATACGCCTCGACCAGGTCGGCATCGACAGCGCAGCCGGCGGGGTTGGCGTGCTTGATGATCGCCACGCACGGCTCATCAAACTCCTTGACCAACTCGATGGCGCCGTTGGCGTCGAAGTAGTTGTTGTACGAAATCGCCTTGCCGCCCAGCAGCCTGGCCGTCGATACGCTCGTCTCGGACTGGTCCCGACCGGCGTAGAACGCGGCTTCCTGATGGCTGTTCTCGCCGTAGCGAAGCGCCTGGGACTTTCGATAGGCAAAGCCGATGCGGTCGGGCAGCTTCCGGCCTAGCTGCTCGGCCAGATAGTTCGAGATCGCCACGTCGTAGCTCATGGTCAGGGCGAAGGCCTCGTGGGCGAATCTCTGGCGGGTTGCAAAGCTCACGGCGCCGCCGTTGGCCTTCATCTCAGCCAGGAGAGGCTCGTACTGGGATGGGTCGGTCACGACGGTGACGAACTTGTGGTTCTTGGCCGCGGCGCGGACCATCGTTGGCCCGCCGATGTCGATCATCTCGACCGCGTCGGCAAGAGTGGCCCCGGGCTTGGCTATCGCCTGCTCGAAGGGGTAAAGCCCCACGCAGACCAGGTCGATAGGCTCCAGGCCGTACTTGGCGATGTCGGCCTGGTGGGCCGGGTCGTCACGAAGGGCCAGGATGCTGCCGTGGACCTTCGGATGCAGCGTTACGACTCGATGCCCGAGCATCTCGGGAAAGCCGGTCCACTCCTGGACCTGGCGGACTTTTATTCCCGCGGCCTCGATGGCCTTGGCCGTGCCGCCGGAGGAGATTATCTCCACGCCCATGCCCGACAGCGCCTTGGCAAACTCAGCCACGCCGGTCTTGTCGAACATGCTGATGAGCGCACGGCGAACGATTGCGGCTTCCATGTCGCTTCCTTCCTTTCCGAAAGCAAATCCCAAATGACAAGCACCCAATGACAAGCACCAAACCTGCCTGCCGGCAGGCAGGTTTGGTGCTTCTCCGCGTTTGCGGCTGCCCGCCCCCGGGCTATTTTGCGGGCCTGGTCGTGGCTTTGGGCGTGGTCGTGGCCTTGGCCTCGGCTTTCTTGAGCATGTCCGGCGTAAGGTGCTCAGCGCCGATCTGCCTGAGGCAGATGAGCCGGCCCGCGGTATTGCCTAAGTAGATCGCGGTCGCGGAGGTGTTGTCCGCGAAGAGGTTCACCCCCGTCAGCGGGATGGTGACCTGGATCTTGCCGAGAATCTCATCGACGACAAGCAGGTTGCGGGCGTTGTCCACAAGGTAGGCCATCGGCGCGCCCTTGCCGGGCATGGCCGCCAGCACCCGCCGGCCCTGCCGCATGGACCAGCGGCTCTTGCCGTTGGACAGGTCCAGGGCATAGAGCATGTCGCCACGGGCGTACTGAAAGACCGAGTTCTCGGAGACCTGGACGTCGTCGTGGAGTTGGCCCTTGGTGGTGAACCACCAGAGCGGCTCGCCCCCGGCCAGGCCGAAGGCGTAGACCCGCTGGTTGAGGCAGGGGATGAATGCCGCCCTGTCGTCGACGTGCAGCCCCGCCACCACGGCCCCGGCCATGTCGTGCCAGCGCTTGGCGCCCGTCAGGGGCCACAGCGTCGGGACAAGCGAGCCGGACTTGATGACGGCCAAGTCCCCGTCGCCGGTGGCAACGTACACCCTCGGCGAGCCGCCCGTGATGGCAAGGCATCGCGGCGAGGCCGACATGATGCTCCCGGCCTGGTAGCTCCACGCCACGACGCCCTCGTTTATGCGGATGCTCTTGACGTCGCCGTTGGTCGTGCCGACGTAGAAGAACATCCCATCGCAGCCGCCGCCGGTGTTGGCGACGAAGCTAAAGGGCAGATACTTGTCGAAGCGGATGTTGCGGACTTCCTCGCCGGTCATGCGGTCCAGCGCCATCACGTAGTCCGGGGTGTTGATGAGCACCAGGTCCCTGCCGGGCAGGCTGGCCGGCGCCGGCAGGACGCGGATCTTGACCACGCCCGGCAGATTCGGGTCGATCGGGACCTTGGTGCCGTGGCAGGGCGCAAAGACCGTCACGCCCTTCTCGGCGATCTGGCGCGACCACTTCCGCACGCCGCTGGCGGCGTCCACGGCCAGCAGCCAGTTCGACCCGGTCAGGCAGTAGAGGTTCTCCTCTATGAGGATGAGCTTGACGATTTTCTCGCCTGGGGGCAACTGGAGGTCGAGCTTCCAATAGTTGGCCAGCCCGGCCTTTGCCAGCACGCTGTCGTGGGTCAGTGCGGA
>CAYOBS010000348.1:0-3716 GCA_964402305.1 uncultured Planctomycetaceae bacterium
ACTGGCCAAGGCGCTGGCGGATGTCGCCGATGCGGCGAGCGGCGTCGGCGGCGCGCCCGCGAAGGGCCTCATCGCCGTCGCCGGTCTGCCTGGCGAGCCGGTCGTAGAACGGCAGCATCTCCTCCATCAGCGTGGCCAACTCCTTGGACGCCACGGCCGGGCGGGGAATCTCGACGCTCGTGCCGTTGGCGTCGCCGAGGCTCAGGCTCACCGAGGCGTCCGGCCTGGACGCACCGAGCCTCTCGAAGACCCGGTCTATGGCCTCGCGGGCCAGGTCGGCGACGGCCTCGGCCTTGCGGCGCTGCTCGGACTCGCCCATCAGGGCCGCCCGCGTGCGGATGTAGCCGACGGACGCGACAAGAGCCACCGCGACGACCAGCAGCATTGTCGCAGCCGACAGGGCCGCCACGGTGCGATTGCGGCGGCACCAACGCCAGAGCCTCTCAGCCGGCCCGGCGCGCCGGGCAAGGATCGGCCTGTCCTCGATGAACCGCCGCAGGTCGTCGGCCAGGGCGGATGCCGATGCGTAGCGGCCCCGCGGCTCGCGCGCCACGGCCTTGAGCACGATGGTCTCCAGGTCTCGCGGCACGGCCGGATTGATCCGCCGCGGCGCCGGCGGGGATGTCTCGGAGATTTTGCGGATCAGGGCCGAGCGGTCGGACTCGTCGTAGCCGGCCCGGCCGGTGATGAGTTCGTAGAGCGTCAGGCCCAGCCCGTAAACGTCGCCGCGGGCGTCAACCTGGCCGGTGAGCCGCTCGGGGGGCAGGTATCGCAGCGTGCCGGTCAAGTCGCCCGGCTGGGTTACATCCGGCCCATTGGCCGATTTGGCCAGGCCGAAGTCCGTCACCCAGACCACGCCGTGGTCGTCCACCAGCACGTTTGCGGGCTTGACGTCGCGATGCAGCGTACACTGCTCGTGAGCGTACGCCAGCGCCTCGGCCGCCTGCACGCCGATGCCCGCCACGCGGCGATAGTATTGCGCATCAGCCAGCGGGCAGTGCCCCGCGGCGGCCTGGCCGGCAAGGGAGGTCCAGACCTGCTCAAGGAGGTCCTCGCCGGTGGCGGTGCCGGTCTCGGACCCGGGGGTCTCATGGACTTGCCCAGTTATAGGTCCTATGCGACCCATGGGACCCATGGTGTCGGACCCGGGAGTCCCAGGGACTTGCCCAATAATGGCGCCGCAGCCAACCTGCTCGCCCAGCCGGGCGACGAGCTTGTCCAGCCCCACGCCGCGGACGTACTGCATCACGTAATAATGAAAGCCATCCTGCTCGCCCACTCCGTAGACCTGCACGATGTTCGTGTGGTGCAGCCTCGACGCCAGCCGGGCCTCACGCTTGAACCGCGCCAGGTGCCGCCGCTCCAGCAGCGCCTGTCGCGGAAGCACCTTGAGCGCCACCCGCCGGTTCAGGGATTCCTGCTCGGCCTCGAAGACGATCCCCATGCCCCCGCGCCCGATCTCGCGGATGATGCGGAAGTCGCCCAGCCGGTCGAGCTTCACCGGGCCTAGCGAGGCCAGGCCGCCGCTGGTCCGCTCGCCGCGTGCCTTGAGCTGCTCCATGGCCGACATGGCGGGGAAAAGCTCGCGGATTTCCTCGGCCAGCTCCGGGTGGCCGGCGGCGTACTGATCGACCGACGGCGACTCGCCGCGCCGCTGCCGGGCCAGGAAATCCTCCGCCAGCACATCCAGCTCGTCGCAATCGTCAGGCCTGTCGGCCATCAGGGTCTCCAAAACAGACAAATCCTAATCTCGAATCTCTAAATCCTAAACAAATTCAAATAGCGAAATACGAATGCCCAAAACGCGGAGGACACAGAAGAACCATATTGCCCAAACGCAACAACCACCTGCAAGGCGTTTTGGATTTTGTGCTTTGTACTTTGAATTTGTTTAGGAATTAGAAATTAGGATTTCGGATTTCTCCCGCTCCGCCGGCCCCGCCGGGCAATTCCGCCAGTATGTCCTTGAGCCGCCGCAAGGCCCGCACGTAGCGCAGGCTCGCGGCCTTGGGCTCGATGCCCAGCGTCTCGGCCACCTCGGCGTTGGTCAGTTCCTCGAAGTGACGCAGGGCGAGAACCTCCTGGTCCACCGGGTTCATCGTCGCGATGGCGGCCTGGACCTTGTCGACCATCTCGACCCGCACTGCCGCCTGGCTCGGGCTGGTCCAGTCGCCCACAAGGTGGATCGCCAGGGTTTCCGACGTCGCCTGCGGGTACGTCGCGAAGATCGCCACCTCCCTGCCGGCGTCGCGGGACTGCGCGACCAGGTGGCGGCGATGGATGTCGATCATCGTCTGCTGGACTATCACCCGCAGCCAGAGAAACGGCGAACTGAAGCCCCCGGCCGCGTAATACTCGATCCGCTTGGCGGCGGCAAGGTAGGACTCCTGGAGCACGTCGTCGGGGTCGACGCGCCCGGCAAGCCGGCGGTCGAGGCGGAAGTTGACCATTCGCCAAAGCCGCGGCCGATGAACGGCGAACGCCTCGGCCAGCACAGCCGGCTCGGCGCGAACCAATCCGTCATGCACCATGTCTGGCTGATCGTCTGGATTCGTCATACCTCGCCGCCATATGCCGCCATGTAAGGATGAACGCAGGAACCTGCATCCATTCTACAGCCTTTCGCCGGCGGCGGACAGTTTTGAAGCGGCAGCGGGCATGTCTGAGCCGGTGGTTTCATGGTTTCCAAGGCGATGGAACGCGGTGCCCTGCTTCCGGCCGCGGAAGCACAGCACCGCGAGCGATGGGCCTTGGGGAGACATGCCACCGGCCTGGGGCACATCAGGCCGCGTTCCTTTCACATTGCCGTTGCTAACAGGCGGGATATAATCGCGCCATGACGTTGGTGCCTTTCATGGTCTTCTGGTTGATCGTCTTCCTTGCCCGAGGCGAACTCGGTTGGCGGGGAATTGCAACCTGCGTCGGGATATGGCTTGCGCTTCTCATTGCGTTCATTTACGCGGGCATTTCGCCGTATCTTTTTGTGACCGCACAGGCCCTGCTCGACTGCATCCTCATAGTGGTCGTCTTCAAAGGCGACATCAGAATCAGGTGATGCCTTCCTCGCCTACGTGCTTCGTGTGAATCCGCATGACGTTGCCGAACCCGTCGCTCCACCGCGCCGGCCAGACTTTCCGGTGTGGCGATTCGGTCGGAAAACCAAGTCGCTGGCCGGTCCAACCCGGTTTTTTCATCATTTCCCGCAATTCCGCGCAATTTTCACAATTTTCACAATTTTGTCGCCGGCGGTGTCAGCTAGTTGTCACTGGGGCCGTGTGAGATGGCGTTCGTAAACTGATTGGAGCCATGGAAAAAGACGCCTTTTGTGCAGTGAGCAAACGGCGCGGAAGTGTGCAAAGTTGTCACTGCCATGCTCGCTGCGTATCGGCCAGGGACGGCTGGATCGGGCTGTTTTGCCCGCCCCCGCGGGCTTTTGTCCGGTGCGTCCGGCTTGTCCGGCTGCGGACTGACCCCGGCGTGGGGCCGCTGAGCCATGCGTCGAGTTGACGGAAGTCCGACATGAACCCTCGGTTCACCCGAAAACATTAGAAGATCGAGGACGAGAACGAGAATGAGGACGAGGATGAGAACGAGGACGAGGACGAGAACGATGGCTGTCGCCTGACTCGGAAATGCCGACAGTGGCGATCCGGTCCTGCCTTCGGTTCACCCGAAAACATTAGAAGATCGAGGACGAGAACGAGGACGAGAACGAG
>CAYOBS010000349.1:0-3715 GCA_964402305.1 uncultured Planctomycetaceae bacterium
CACGGACTTCCGCGTCGAGGAGCTCCCGCTCTACGAGCCATGCGGCGAGGGCACGCACGTGTACTTCCGCGTAACCAAGGCGGGCATCCCCACGCCCGAGGCGGTCAACCGGCTCGCCCGCCACCTGAACGTCCCGCCGCACGATATCGGCGTGGCCGGGCTGAAGGACGCCCGGGCCGTCAGCTCGCAGATGATGAGCCTCGAACACATCGACCCGGCCGCCCTTGCGTCATTCCGCGACCCGGCCATGAGCGTGGCAGTTCTTGGCCTGCACGGCAACAAGCTGCGGCCCGGGCACCTGCGGGCCAATCGCTTCAACATTCGCATTCGCGGCGTCTCAGCCGGGCAGTTGCCGGCCGCCGAGGCGGTGCTGGAGGTGCTCACTCGCCGCGGCGTGCCGAATTACTTCGGCGAGCAGCGGTTCGGCGCCCGCAACGACACCGCCGCACTTGGCGAGTGCATGGTCCGCAACGATCTCGACGAGTTCATTGCGATTTTCCTTGGGCGCCCGCGGCCGGACGACCCGACGGACTGCCGGGCCGCCAGGGACGCCTTCGACGCCGGCCAGTACGCCCGCGCCCTGAAACGCTGGCCGTGGCAGTACCAGAACGAGCGCAAAGCCCTTTCGGTCTACCGCAAGCGCCGCCGGGCCGGGGCGGCGATGGTCCCCATCGACAAGCGGATGAAACGCCTCTACGTCTCAGCCTTCCAGAGCCTGATCTTCAACGAGATCGTCATCCGCCGCATCGACAGCCTGGACCGGGTCCTCGCCGGCGACCTGGCCGAGAAGGCTGATAACGGCGCGATCTTCACCGTCGAGGACCCCGTGGCCGAGCAGCCGCGCGCGGAGCGGTTCGAGATAAGCCCGACGGGCCTGGTCGTCGGCTACCGCGGCAACCTCGCCGGCGGGCAGCCGGGACTGATCGAGGCCGAGGCGCTCCAGCGGCACCGCATCGCGCCGGACGACTTCAAGAACGTCGGCTCGCTTAGGCCCAAGGGCACGCGGCGGGCGCTTCGCTTCGCCCTTGTCGCCCCGGAACTCTCTGCCGGCAGCGACGACCGCGGCCCGTACATCCAACTTGCCTTCTCCGCCGCCAGCGGCTGCTACGCCACCGTGGCGCTAAGGGAGATTATGAAGACCTAGAAGCTCGCCGGCGGGCGCTGGTATAGTATTGCTTCACGACCGGACGAAGGGCTGGTGCCGGCGTTCACGTGGGGGCCGGATGGGATCACTGACGCACCTTGAGGGAATTCGGCGTTGTACGCGGCGTCCTTGGCGCAGCCTTCTGACTGAGGTAGAATGCCTGCCGATGAAAGAGCGTTCGCGATAGTCGCATGGTACAAAGAGAGCATGACAAGAAGCCAGAGACAACCGGTCGCCATCAGCCTCTTCGCCGGGGCGGGCGGATGCTCCCTCGGATTCAAGAGGGCCTCATATAACGTCATTTTCGCTCTGGACTTGGACCAAGCCGCAGTCGAAACATACCGAGCGAATTTCCCTGAGACCCGCTGTGATACAGCGGACATCCGCGGCGTGGACTTCGGCGGCCTGATGCGAGAACTCGACTTGGGGCCAGGCGAGTTGGACATGCTCATCGGCGGTCCACCTTGTCAAGGCTTCTCAACCGCTGGGCAACGGTTCTGGGACGACCCTCGCAACGCGCTATTGAAGAGCTACGCACACGCGCTACAGGCTCTACAGCCAAAATGGTTCATGATGGAGAACGTCGAGGGGCTTCTAACAACAAACAACGGGGAGTCTGCCCACGAGGCGGCCAAGGCGTTTATCGACTTGGGATACAGGATTCGTATCGACAAGGTTTACGCTCACGAATACGGCATCCCCCAGCGACGAAAGCGGGTTCTCGTCATCGGCAACAGGCTCGGCATCGACTTTGCCTTACCCGAGCCAGTAGTCAACGCGACCGGAGCGATCTTCCGCAAAGTTGACTTTACTCTTCGACGTGCGATCGCTGGGCTTCCACCGGCAAGACAGTGTCCGACAGAGGCGATCCCTTACGCCGGACCTCCCGTGTGCGAGTGGGAAGCAGAGATAAGGAATCCCGCTGGCACGGTTACAGATCACTACTACCCGGCTATGAACGGTGTTCAATTGCAGCGCATCAAGTCCCTGCAACCCGGACAGACGATGAAGGATCTTCCTGCCGAATTGCAGCACGCTTCATTTCGACGACGAGCCAAGCGCAGGGTCATGGACGGTACTCCTTCCGAGAAGAGAGGAGGCGCGCCGTCGGGGCTGAAACGGTTGGTATACGACGAACCCTGCCTGACTATCACCGGCGCGGCGACGAGGGAGTTCATCCACCCCGTCGAAGACAGGCCCCTGACAAACAGAGAGTGCGCAAGGGTACAGACGTTCCCGGATACGTTCGAGTTCGTCGGCACGGGGTCACAGCGTATCCAGCAGATTGGCAATGCTATCCCGCCCAAGCTTGCGCAGGTTTTTGCGGAACATATCGGGCACTGCGGCTTTGACGCGACAGACGACGCCGGACGCGGCCTGCTTCTCGGTTTCCTGCTCACAAAAACGTCCGGGATGAGCCCTGCCCTTGAGGCGACCAAGGCGAGATTCCAGTCTCTGCTGAAGGTTCCTGGGCAGATGGCGCTATTCGCGTTGGAGGCACAATGACCATACCCACCGCAGTTCGCCAACTTCTGTCCGAGTGCAAAGTGCATGGGAATGGCGAAGCCCAGGTAATGATCTCTGACTCGGAGCTTTACGTTCTCATGTATCTCAGTTGTTCTGATTTGGGGTGGAATTGCGTGGACCTCGGGCTTCACAAGATCGATATGCCTTCGCTGGATTACTACTCCATTCCGATCGAATGGTTCAGCAAGGTCAGTATCGAGAAAGCTTCCCCGGACGTATTGCTGAACGCTCTGGCGACAGCGTGTGGAGTTCACGCGGACTACGCCCTGTTCATCAAGAACCTGTCCGCGTTGCACCGACGGCGGGTGAAATACGGTAGAATCCTTGCCTCGCAGCCAGTGGCCAACATCGACCAGATCGCACCTCGTAGTCTTCTGGAATACGGGGCTTGCCGCACTTCGTTACTGTGCAGTTGGATGCTGTGGAGGAAATGGATTTACGACATTGACAACCGATCGGCGCAGGAAACCGGCTACTTCTTCGAGCCGGTCTTGGCCAGTTGCCTTGGTGGCGAGTCGATTGGTGCGAGAAACTCGCCGGTCAAGAGGCTCGATGATCGGGGCCGGCCGACAAACCAAGGACGGCAGATCGACTGCTTCGTAGCTGACGGCAGGCGCGTGTACGAACTGAAGCTGCGTGTAAGTATCGCCGCCAGTGGTCAAGGCAGGTTCGGGGAAGAACTGTCGTTTCCTAAAGAGTGTAAGGCCGCGGGGTTCACACCGTTTCTTCTCGTTCTTGACCCGACTCCATCCAATCGCCTCGAAGAGTTGGAGGCAGCGTTCCTGGCGGCAGGAGGCTCATGTTTCAAGGGGCAGGAAGCCTGGGAACACATGGAGGAGGCTGCTGGCGAGGTCGTGTCAAAGTTCATCGAGAAGTACATCAAGCCGCCGCTGGAAGCGTTTGAGGACTCATACTGTCCTATTCCTTCGAAGTTGACGCTGAACTGGTCTTCTGAGCAGGTCGAGATTGCCACCGGGAACGAGCGATACGTGATCGCCCGATCCGAGGAGTTGGAGGAACCGGAATAGTAAGTTGACAGGCCGG
>CAYOBS010000350.1:0-3704 GCA_964402305.1 uncultured Planctomycetaceae bacterium
TGTGCCCTGGTGATACCGGTGGCCGTCCACCTGCTCAACCGCAGCAAGCCCCGCGTGGTTGGGTGGGGGGCCATGAGGTTTCTGTCGGCCTCGCTGGCAGCGCGGAGCCGGCGGATCATGGTCGAGGAGATTGGTCTGCTGGCCCTGCGCTGCATGGTGGTGGCGCTGGCGGTCCTGGCGGCGGCGAGGCCTTTCCTGCCGACCCGGCCCACGCTGATGGTGCTGGTTTTAATCCCGGCCTTGCCCGCGGCGGCGGTTTGCCTGGCCTTTGCGGCGTCGATGTGGTCCCGCAAGATGCTGCGGTGGCGGCTGCTGATCGTGGCGGGCCTGCTGCTGCTGGTTCCCCCCGGAACCGGGGCGTTCGAGCAGTGGCGCCAGGCGAAGCTATGGGATTTCGGCGGCGGGCCCAAGGACGTGGCGATAGTCATTGACGGCTCGATGTCGATGACGCTGCCCGCCCGAGGCAGCCGCGACGGCGGAGAGACGAACTTCGACCAGGCTGTCCGCCTGGCGCGGGCGGCGGCCGCCGCTTGCGGCCCGGGCGACGGGATAAGCCTCGTGGTGGCGGGGGCCGTGCCGCGGGCGATTCTCGGCAGCCCGACGTCCAACTGCAACGACCTGGCCCTGTCGCTGGATTCACTGGCGCCCATGGGCGGCACGATGCGCGCGGGTGCGGCGCTTCAGTTGGCGTCGCGGACGCTTGACGGCGGGGCGAATCCGGGCAAGAAGATCATCCTCATAACCGACGGCCGGCAGATCGGCTGGGATGTGCGTGCCAAGGCGAACTGGCGGTCTGTGGGCACGGCCCTGAGCCATCTGCCGACTGTCCCCGACGTGATCGTCGCCGCGCTGCCCGCACCGCGCAGCCTGGCCAACCTGGCGATTACGGACATCCTGCCGGACCGCCGGGTGATAGGCACCGACCGCGAGGTCCGCTTCGACGTGTACGTCCGCTCGACTGGCGCAGGCGCGGCAAGCGACGCGGCCGTCACCCTGTTGGTCGATGGCGCGGCGGTCGGGACTAAAGGCATTGCGCAGGTTCCGCCGGCCCTTGGGGCACCCAACGGGGGCGCCGGCGAGGTCGTGTGGTTCAATCACCGCTTCGCGCGGCCGGGGCGGCACGTCCTGACGGCAAAGCTGGAGGTGCAGGATGCCCTTCGCGGCGACAACCTGACTAGCCGGGTCGTGGACGTTCGCGCGGCGCTTAAGGTGCTGATCGTGGATGGCTCGCCGTCGAGCCGCCCGCTTGGCGGCGCGGCGGACTTCATCGACGCCGCGTTGTCGGCGGAGTCGATCCGCCAGGGCGATCCTGCCAGCCGCCCCGACAAGAGCGGCGATGGCGCCATGATGGCCACGACGGTTGTCGCCGCGCCGGACGCCGCCAAGGTTACGGACCTTCGCGACTACTCGGTGGTGGTCCTTGCAGATGTGCCGATGCTGCCGGCGCCGCTGGCTGAGAGGGTCGCGGCCTTCGTTGCCGGCGGCGGGGGGTTGTTGATCGCGCCCGGCCCGCAGTGCCGGCCGGAGTTCTACAACACCTGGCGCGACGCGGCAGGACGGCCTGTCGTGCCTGCCCGGCTTGGGCTGCTCAAGGCCGGGGCGGACGTGAAGGCCCGGCTCTCGCCGGCGACGTTCAGCCATCCGGCCCTGGCGCGGATCGCCGACGATCCGGGCAATGACGCCGGCAGCGCGGCGTTCACGAGCTACTGGCGCCTGGAGCCGCGGGAGGCGGATGGCGAAGCCGGCGTGGGCGGGCGCCTGGACACGGGCGAGCCGTTTGTTGTTGAGCGAAAGTTCGGCAAGGGCCGCTGCGTGATGCTGGCAGTGGGGTTGGATGCCCGCGCGAGCAACCTGCCGACGCTCAACTGCTTCGTCCCATTGCTGCACGAGATGGTCTGCTACCTGGCCGAGGGCCAACTGAGCGAGCCCAACGGCCGGGTCGGCCAGGATGTGACGATAGAGTTGCCCGGGGCCGGCAAGCTTCTGGCGGCAGGCGACAAGCTCGACGTGGTCACGCCCGGCGGGGCCAGGCGCTGGGCAACCGTCGTGCCGGGTGATCGGGCGGCGCGGGCGGAGTTCAACAGTGCCGACGAGCCGGGGCTGTACCGGTTGCTGCTGCCGCCGGCCGTCGCACAGGCCTGCTCCGCCATTTGCCCCGACGGCAAAGGCGTGCCGTTCGTCGTGGTCGACCGCGGCGACGAGAGCGCCATGGCCAGGCTTACCGACGCCGACCTCCAGATTGCCCGCGCGCACATTCATGCGGCCATGGACCGCCAAAGGGGCCGAGCGGGCAAACTGCTGGTCCGCGTTGAGAATGCGGATGAGTTGCTGGCGGCTGTGTCGGGCGGCATACCCGGCAGCGAACTCTGGCAGTACGTGGCGGTGGCGCTGGTGCTGGCGCTGCTGGCCGAGGCAGCCTTTGCCAGGTGGATCGCCTGGCGGCGTCGGGCGCTGTCGGCGATGCCGGTGGAGTTCGGCCGGGCCGGTGATGCCTGGCACCTGTGATATAGGTC
Source organism: uncultured Planctomycetaceae bacterium (assembly GCA_964402305.1). GTDB lineage: Bacteria > Planctomycetota > Phycisphaerae > SM23-33 > SM23-33 > JAUWQU01. The sequence continues at coordinate 2,514 of CAYOBS010000350.1, forward strand.
TTGTAGGACCTATGGGACCTATAGGACTTATGATTGGGTGACCAGGGGTCTTATAGAACCTGAGACCCGAGAGCTATGACCTATGACCTTCTTTTCTGGGCAGGAATGACAATCGCACAGGCACAACCTCACTGGATCCTTCCCGTCGGCCTGCCGACCCTGGCCGTCGCGGGTGTGTTCCTGGCGACGCTGACGGCCTGGCTGGGCCTGCGGGCTGTCAGCCGGCGCTTCAGCGGCAACACCCCCGCGCGGGCGGCGATGTTCCTGCTGCGCGTGGCGGCGGCGTTTGCGTGCCTGCTGGCGGCGATGCAGTTTTCGATGCGGTTTGTCCTGCTGACCACCAACTGGCGGCTGTGGATGATCGCGCTTGGCGGCGGCTTAGCCGTCGAGTTGCTGCTGAGCCTTTACTCGCTCGAACGCCGGACGGTCGGCCGGGGTGCGGGGTTGGCCATGACCGGTCTTCGCATCCTGGCCGTGCTGGCCGTGGTGGCCATGCTTGTACAGCCCGTGGTTTGTTGGGAACTGGTCGAGCATCTCGACCGCAACGTGGCGGTGCTGATCGACACTTCGGCATCTATGAATGTTCGCGACGCCCAGCGCGGCGGGCCGGAAAAGCTCCGCCTCGCCGAGTTGCTCTCGCCGTCGGCGCCGCGCCGCGGTGTGCGGTTCGAGCTGGTGGGCCGGGCCATGGCTGCGCTTCGTGCCAGGCTGGTGGCCGCGGCGGACGACCTTGCCGGCCTGGCCGAGTTCGACGCCCGCGCCCGGCGAAGGCAGCTCGATGCCCGCGGAAAGGACCTGTTTTACGAACTTGCCGCCGCGCGCAAGGAAGCCGTCGCCCTGGACGCTACGTTCGCCGCCGCCCTGGACGGCACGGTCAAGCTCGACGACCATACCGCCAGGGCTTTGGCCGACGCCAGAGCCCAACTCGCCTCCGGCGCCGGCGACCGGCTCGACAAGGCCCTGGCGATAACCGCCCCAGCCGCGGGCAGGCAACTCGCCCGCCAGTACGAGCCGCTGCTTGAGGCCCTTCGCGGCGCGACGGGGGCACTTTCCAAGCTATCGGGCGAGATCGAGCCGCTCGGCCAGCGGTACGACCAGTCATTCTACGACTCGCTGTTGCCGGGCCGGCGACAGGCCATAGACGCCGTCGCCGACCGCACCCGGCTTGCGTTGGCGCGGGAGGTGCTCCTG
>CAYOBS010000351.1:0-3674 GCA_964402305.1 uncultured Planctomycetaceae bacterium
CCGTGATATGAGCCGTACCCCACTAGTCCGTTCCTCGTCAACGACGACGTGCCGCCGTTCAGCGTCAACGTGCCGGCGCCGGCCTTGACCAGCCCGCGGGCCTTCTGGCCGGCGATGTTGCTGCTTATTTCCACCTGCGGCCCGCGAATCTCGCGAAGCCGACCCATAAGCTGCTGGACCGACTCCTGGCCGCCAGGTGCGGCCGTGACGACAAGCCGGCCATTATCGACCTCGACCCTCCCCGCCCGGCCATCGGCCCGGCCTTCGGTGGAGCCGATGGCGGCCCGGGCATTTGCCGCCAACTCCTCGGCCCGGCGGTTGATGTCGTCGGCCGTCCGCGCGCCGTCCGATGCGATCGCCAGGTCGCGAACGTCGTACACCCGCGTTACGACGCCGGCGCCCGGCCGGGCGGGCTGGGCGACCTGCTGGGCCAAGGCCCGGTGGTCCTGGTAGCCCTTGGCCTGGCGGTCCTGGGCGGCCTTGGCCTGGCGGAGCTTCTCTATAAGCTCAGCCACGGCCTGGTGGTTCTCAGCCGTCTGGCTCACAATCAGCGATCCGTTGAGGATCTGGACAAAGCCTGGGGTCCCAGCCGTCGGGCCGGTCGTCTCGTCCGCCCACGACTCGCGGTCGATGGCGTTGCGGATCTGGGCGATGAGGTTCTCCATCACCTTTTCTTTGGTCATCTCCCCCTGGCGCTTCAACTCCCAGCCGCCAGAGTAGGCATTCCGCAACTCGGTGCGCGGCCCCTCGAAGTCCGGCACCGGCGCCAGCAGGTCGCGAACGTCGTACACTCGGCGGATAGGCTCCTTCGCAAAGTCCGCCTTCGTCGAGATCATCAACACTCCGCCGTCAATCCCATAGCGAAGCTCCTGCTCCGGCCCGGCCGCGGCGGCGCTGGCGCTGGCTTCCCGCAGCACCAGGTCCAGGGCACGCTTGACGGAGATCTTGCGGACATCGACGCTGACCTTCGTGGTCTGCTCGATGCCCGCAGCCGCCAGAGCACGCCAGTTGACGTTGATGTTCGCGTCGGAGTACTCGCGGAGGAACGTGATGACGTCGCGGAGGTCAATGTCGGCGAAGCTCAGCCGCTCGATCTCCCGCATGAGCTTGTCGCGAATGGCCGCGTCGGCGCCGGTCTCGCCCGCCGCCTGGGCCTGGAACCCCTTGCGGGCCGCGGTAATCTGCCTCCAGTTCATGTTGCCGCCGCGGATGTACTCATACCAGGGAGTATTCGCGTCGCGAAGTGCGGTCTGAGGCTCGAGCTCTGCGGTTCGCTCCATGCCGAACGCGGTTGTGTCCTTCTTGAGGGCGCTGAACTCGGTCAGCACTTGCTTCTCGTTGACTGCCCAGTGGTCGGACGGGTCGGTACGCAGGACTTGCTCGACCGTCTCCAGGGCCTGGTCGTACTTCTGTTGGCTTCGCAGGGCCTTGGCCTGCTCTTTCAGCACGTCAACATCCCTGGGGCTGACGCCCAAGGACCAAGCCAAATTGTCCGTCCGGTTGCCGGCCGGCGCAGCCTGATCGGAAGGAGCTTGCGCCCTCGTGCGATCCTGGTAGAGGTCCCATTGGCCATTTCCCGCCTGCCGGGCGGGCTCACCACGCAACTCCATACTGGAGCGTAACTCGGCCTCGCGGGCAATCTGATCGGGCTTGCCGGCCGGCGCGACCCGCCAGACCCGCCAGAAAGTGGATTGTTCCTCCGTGCGATTCTGGAGTCTGTCCAGTGGCTCGGTTGCCGCCCGGCTCGCGTCCGGCAAACGCACAGGCCCTTCCGTAAAGGCATCGCGTGACTTACTAAGCTCGCTAAGATCGCCATCCCCCCGCGTGAAGCGGGTCCCGCTCGACCCGCCCGTCGTGATGCTGCCCGAAGGGTCGGCCCCGTTCGCCACGGTCATAACCAGATTGCCCGAACCCAGCTTGATCACGCCAGCGAGCTTTTCTGCCTTCTCCTCACGATCCGAGTGCCGCACCGACGCAATCGCGAGTTTCTCCAGTTCCCCGGTAAGGGCCTTCTTCTCCTCGCCTTCGGCGGAGAGTTCCTTGAGCGCGTTGCCGATGGCCAGGGCCTTGTTCAACTCGCCGCTGCTCTTGACCTGCTCATACTGTCGGCGAAGCTGGTCGGCCTGGCTGCTTTTCCGATATTCCAGTTGGGCAAGCTCCTGGCGGGACTGGCGGAGCCGGGCATCCTGCTCGCCCTTGCCCGCGCCCTGTGCGAGCAGTTGCCCGCCGAGCCCCTCAGCCGCCTTGTAAGCGGCCTGGGCCTCGCCCAGCCTGCCGCTCTTAAGGGCGACGCCGGCCTGCTCGATGAGCTCCTGCTGCTGTTGCTCCAGCTTGAGGTTCTGGCCGGCATTCTCCGCCATGACCTGCTTGCCGAGCGCCTTTTCCTGCTGGCTGACGGGTTTGCCCTTGCCTTGGCCCTTGCCCTGGACGACATCGATGTTGGCCAGCAACCTCTTGGCGTTATCGGCCTCGACCGAGCCCGGCGCCAGCCTGGCCGCGTTGCCCAGCGACTCGGCCGCCTGTTCGTACCGGCCCTTCTCGTAGTAGTCCTTGCCGGCGCTGTAGTAGTTCTTCGCCAGGAGGGATTGCCCCGCAATCTGCCCGCCAAGCACCAGCGTGCCGCCGGTAACGGTGATCGCGCCGGTGTAGGTGTTGGCGCCGTTGAGGGTCAAAGTTCCGCCGCCGACCGTAACCGCAACCGTGGTGTCAAGGTTGGAGGCCCCGCCGGATACCCCGCCACGGCCTGGCCCGGCCGGCGGCAACTTTGCCGGCGCCGGCGCCGCGGCCGGCTGGGGCTGGGGCGCGGTGACGACCGTGGGAAGCTCGATCGGCAGCGACTGGGCGGCGCCCGCGGTGATCATGACGCGGGTGCTCGGCGGCAGGTTCTTGGGCGCGCCGCTGAAGCGTGGCTTGGGCTTCGCTTCCGGCGCGGCGGCAATCTTGATTCGCTTTTCCTCGCGGTAGCCTTCCGCCAGTTCGCCGGCGCCGTAGCCGAGGCTTGCGATGGCCGTCTCGCTGGAGAGGCGCTCGACGCTGCGCATCGTGCCGGACCACTGGCTTACGGCCATGCCTTCGGGTGCGTACAGGTCGCACCAGCCGTAGGCTATGGGCAGGTCGATGGTCGGCAGGTGTACGTCGGCCAGGCCGCGACGTGCCAGCGCGGCGGCGCGGTAGAGCAGCACGATCTGCACGGGGAAGCTCACCAGCCCTTTCACCGACGCCTTGGAGCGGACCAGCGGCAGCAGCGACACATCGGCCTCGCCCGCCGCCGGCGTCATCGCCGTGGGCACGTCGTTGACGCGGGCGCTCAGCACGGCCGCGCCGGCCGGCATGCGAACGCGGAGGAATTGGCTGGTGCGGTTGCGGATTTCGTAGTCAACCTTGCACATGACCGACCCATCCGGCCGGAGCAGCACCTGGTAGTGGGCGAGGTCGGCAATGCTCTCGCGGAGCGCGAACTCGCCGAGGTCCAGCACTTCCACCGACGCATCGAAGTCGCGAGCGGTTATCTCGTAGGCGAGCACGGGCTTGCCGGCCAGGATGGCGCGTGCGTCGGCGGGTATGTCGCCCTCGTAGATCTCGCGGAGCGAGCGGACGTTGCCGGCAACAAGCTCGCTGGCTCCGGCGGTGTTGGTTATCACCAGCGTGCCGCCGGACCAGTGCCCGTCGGCCAG
>CAYOBS010000352.1:0-3673 GCA_964402305.1 uncultured Planctomycetaceae bacterium
ACCCCCACGCCGCCTTTCTCAGCGAGCCTTTGCAGGCGGCCAGGAGCTTGCGGGCCGTGGTGTAGTCGGCGCATCGGGCGTGCATGACGATCGCGGGCTTGAGTTCGCCCGCCGCCGCGGCCAGGAGTTTTCGGGCGGCGGGGCGCGCCAGGCCGGTGAGTTCCGCCAGGATCCGCTCGGACCGGTCGCGGAGCTTGGCGTTGCTCGCCCGCAAGTCGACCATCAGATTGCCGTGGACCTTCCCCGTTCGGATCATCGCCGCCGTCGTGAGCGTGTTGAGCACGAGCTTGGTGGCAGTTCCGGCCTTCATGCGGGTCGAGCCGGTTACCACTTCCGGCCCGACCACGGGGCAGATCACCACGTCGGCGTCGATGGCATCGCGGACCTCGGGCGAGCATGTCACGAAGAGCGTCGCGCAGCCGATCTTGCGGGCCCGCATCACGGCCCCGCGGACGAACGGCGTCAGCCCGCAGGCCGCTATGCCGCAGACGACGTCGGCGGCGGTGACGCGGCGTTTGTCGAGCTCAGCCGCACCGGCGGCGGGGTCGTCCTCGGCACCCTCGACGGACCGCACCAGCGCCCGCCTGCCGCCGGCAATGACGCCCTGGACAAGCGTGCGGGGCACGCCGTAGGTGGGAGGGCACTCCGAGGCGTCCAGCACGCCGAGCCGGCCGCTCGTGCCGGCGCCGACGTAGAACAGCCGGCCGCCGCGGCGCAGGCGCTCGACGACGATATCCACCGCGGCGGCGATCTGGCGGCGCTGCCGGGCCACGGCGGGGGCGACGAGGGCGTCCTCGGCGGCGATAACGTCGACGATGCCCAGGCTATCGAGCGCGTCGATGGCGGCGCTGCGGGGGTTGCGTTTCTCGGTTGTCAGGTGGGACCGGTCCTTCATGCGTTTGTCCAATCCGTTCCTGGCCGGCCTGGGATTATCTTACCCAGCACGGCCGGGCTGCGGGCGCCCGTGGCGGACGGAGCGTTGTTGCACCGGCCATGGGCCGCCTCGACGGCCAGGATCGCAAACGCCAGGGCCTCCTTGGCGCTTGGGTCCAGGCCGATCTCGGCCGAGCTTAGCACCCGCGCCGGCGCAAGCTGCCCGGCGAGCATGCCCATCAGCGTCGGGTTCAGCGCCCCGCCGCCGGAGACGATCACCTCGTCCACAGGCCCCGGCAGGTGCCGCCGGAAGGCATCGGCGACGCTGCCGGCCGTAAGGGCGGTGGCGGTGGCCAGGATATCCTCGTCGCCGAGCTTGCGGGCGCGGGCGTCGCTTAGAAATCGCACGGCGAAGCCCCGCCCGAAGGCCTCCCGCCCTGTGCTCTTGGGGGGCTTGCGCCGGAAGTATTCGTGCCTCATGTACGTGGCCAGCAGCCGCTGGTTGACCGTGCCCGCCCCGGCCAGGGCGCCGTCGAGGTCGCATTTGAGCTTGCCGCCGCTGATGATCTCGGCAAGGCGGTCGAGAATCATGTTTCCAGGGCCGGTGTCGAAGGCGACGATATCCTCCGGCCGCCCGGCAGGGCGGAGGTAGGTGACGTTGGCGATCCCGCCGATGTTGAGCATGGCGCGTGCCGCGTTCTCGTCGTGGAACAGGCGGTAATCCACGTAGGGCACGAGCGGCGCGCCCTGCCCGCCGGCGGCGATGTCTCGCGGGCGGAAGTCCGCCACGGTCATTATGCCCGTCCGCTCGGCGATGATGCACGGCTCGCCGATCTGGAGCGTCGAGCGGATATTCCGCCGCCCGAAGCGCCGGCCCCGCGGGATGTGCCAGACCGTGTGCCCGTGCGAGCCGACGACGTCGATAGACTCCAGGCCCACCTTGGCAAGCATGGCCACCTTTATCACGGCCTCGGCAAGAAGCTCGCCCAGCGCGAAGTTGAGGTGGCACAGGTCGTCGATGCGGCAGGTCTCAGGCGAGCAGAGCTTGAGCAGGGCCTCGCGCATGAGCCGCGTGTACGGGCAGCATTCGAAGGCCAGCATCTTGATGCCGCTGGCGGTGACATCGACCAAGGCCGCGTCGATGCCGTCGCACGACGTGCCGGACATCAGCCCGACCGCGCGGACGCGCCCGGCGGGTATCGCTTTTGCGCCAGCCATCCGGATCATGGATGCAAGCGTACCGCAGTGCGGGCTTCGCCCGCAAATGTCAAATGCTCAATGCCGGACCGGCACGGTATGGAACCATCAGGGGCCGCACCTGATATCCCGGCCGCGCTTGGCGGAACGTCTCAGCGCAGCGGCGCCGCTGGCGGCGACTTGCGGATGCTTTCGAGAAGGGCGGTCAGTTCGGCGACAACCTGCGGCTTCTCGTTGTAGAGGTTCTTCTGCTCGGCCAGGTCGGCTGAAATGTCGTAGAGCTGGCCTTTAGGCGTGTCCGGGGCCGGCTTGGTTTTCGGGCTGAAGCCCCCGGAGTTTGTGCCGAGGATGAGCTTCCATTTCCCGCGGCGGATGGCGAACATGCCGTTGGAGGCCTGGAGGACGGTCGCGTCGCGAAGGGGCCCGTCGAGCCTCTTGCCAAGCAGGACGGGCACGATGCTGAAGCTGTCCGGGCCGGCCTGGCCCGGCTTCGCGCCGGCAAGCTCGGCGAACGTCGCCATCATGTCGGTAAAGCAGATGGTCTCGTCGCTGGCGCTGCCGGCCTGGACCTGGCCGGGCCAGCGGGCGATGAACGGCATGCGGTTGCCGCCCTCCCACACGTCGGCCTTCATGCCGCGCAGCGGCCCGACGCTGCGGTGGCCGTACCTGGCGACGTCCTCGGGATACCAGACGGGCCCGTTGTCGCTGGTGAATATCACCAGAGTCTTGTCCGTCATGCCGAGTGAGTCGAGCTTGTCCAGCACGTCGCCGACAACGCCGTCCACCTGCGCGGCGTAGTCGCCGTAGTCGCCGCACTTGCTCGTGCCCTTGTACTTCGGCGACGGCACCCAGGGCGTGTGCGGGGCCGGCAGGGCGAGGTACATCATCAGCGGCTTGGCGGCGTGGCTCTTGTGGTGCTCGTCCAGCAGGTCCAGGGCCTTTCGGCCAAGAGTGGGCAGCACATCCTCATGCTTGAAGCCCGGCGCGATCCCGCCGCCACGCCAGAACTCGCCCTGAATGTCCCGCACGCCGTGCGAGTGGTGCTCGCCGATCTGGCCGGTCGGCGGGGCCACGGCGCGGTCGTTCTCGATGTAGTAATACGGCGGGATGTCCAGCGAGGCCGGGATGCCGAAATAGTAGTCGAACCCGTGGTCGACGGGCCCGCCGCGCAAGACCTGCCCCTCGGCAGGGCCTGCCTTGCCAACTTTGCCAGCCGCCGCCGCGCCGCCCGCCGGGCCCTGCGGGCGGAAGCCCAGGTGCCACTTGCCCAACATCACCGTGCGATACCCAGCCGACTTGACCACCGTGGCGATCGTGGCGTCGTCATCGAGAAGGCGGTACTTGTCGGAGCGGAACGGGTACCGGCCGGTGATAAGCCCGTAGCGGCTCGGCACGCAAACGCCGACGGGGGCGTGGGCGTCGGTGAATTTCATCCCGCCGGCCGCGAGGCGGTCGATGTTGGGCGTGGGGCACTTGGAGTCCGGGTTGAAGCATCGCGGGTCGCCGTAGCCCATGTCGTCGGCGAAGATGAACACTATGTTGGGCCTGGCCGCGGTCGCCGACAAGGGCGCGCCACCGGCAGGCTCGCCCGCCGCGAGCCGCC
>CAYOBS010000353.1:0-3628 GCA_964402305.1 uncultured Planctomycetaceae bacterium
CGTGGCGAATCGCTTCATGGTGCATCTCCCTTAATAGTCTGCCGATAGTCTGCCGCGAACGCGAAAACCTGACAGGAATCGTACTCGAATCGCACTCGGATGCATTATAGAAAGTATATCGCCGCTTGGGAAGTGGCCGGCCGGCGAGCCGCGCCGGCGCGCCGGGATGCCGCATTGCCCAGGGCTTACCAGCCCGATTCGCACACTGCCTCAAGATCCAGCTTGGTCTTAAAGTCTATTGGGCGGGCCAGGCTTCGGTTGCACCAGAGCTTTTTCCAATTCGGCATCACGTCGATTCCCTCAAGCCGCCGCCTGAACTTGAGGCAACTCCACAGATTCCCCGCAATCCACTCATATGCTTCCGCTCGTCCTGGGAAAAGCTCCTTCTCTCTTTGCAGAAATTCGGGCGGGTGCTGAGTGCATCGACCGTCAACCATGCGCGAAGGGATTTCCAGGTGCAACAATTCATGCACAAATAACAGGTCCATGACGATGGGAGGGACTTCCTCGTGGTTCAGAACCTGATGGGCATAAATGATTGCTCGCGAATCGTCGTAGCAGATACAAGCCAGGGGGCCGCGACCCACGAAACAAAAATCGACGGGCAGAACAATATGCGCAAACAAACGCCGTCGAATCGTCTGGAGGTTGTCCAACACCGCAAAACGGATGAGCGGAAGAAAGGGCTGGATTCGGGCCGCCCTCAGCTTGCGAATCTCCTTGATCTGGCCGATAATCATCGCCGTTCACCATCGTGTACGCGCGGGCATCCCTGCTCATGTCTTGATACCCGCCAGCGCCACTTCCAGCTTAGCCCAGTCCCGATCCACAGTCCAAACGAATACGCACGTTCCATCAGATCGCGCCGGCCATGGCTTGCCGCTATCGCCTATCAAGCGGGCCTGAGAACGTGTATGAAGACCGCTTTCGGTCGTAGCACGGGCATCTTGCCCGTGAGTCGCAGGGGCGTCACGCCCCTGCTCTGGCTGACGATTCCACGGGCGAGACGCCCGTGGGACTCATGGGCGGGACGCCCATGCTACGGTTTATACGCACGTTCCATCAGAGCGCGCCGGCGACTTGAACGCCGAACGCCGGCTGCGGTCGGCCTGGTTCGGCGAAGGGTACTTGACCAAGGCCAGGGCCTACCGCGTGGCCGTGGAGAATATCTGGATCTGGGCGAAAGGCTGATGCGCGAACGGGATGCGCGAGTACGGCGGTTGCTCATAGCCCGCCTTCGCCGTCCTCAATTTGCATCGCGTTTGCGAGTGCTAGCGCGTTCCGCAGAACGAACACGCCGTACTTGCGGGAGAGCATCGTTACGGCGCGGGCGCCCTGCTGAGTCCAGTCAGCGCGCTCGACCAGTGCCGACACAATCTCTTCTTCAGTCGCCTGTGCGCCCAAATCCGCGATGATACTTTCGTACTCGGCAACCAGTGTGTCCGTCATCAATTCGTTCATGGTCCGGTATCTCCGTGCGGGGCGCGGGTCATACGGCCTCGAAAACGTGTTCCCGGTGCCATTGCAGGCAGACGGGGTCAGGATAGAAACGGGTGGGTGGGATGATCTTCTGGCCGTGCCGTGCAGAGACAAGTTCCGCGACAGGGCGGTCGGTCATGCCGCGCAGGCGCTTGCTGACGCACAGCGTAAGGTCATCCTCTATGGTTACGAGCCCGCTGTCGAATAGACGGTCGAAGGTGCCCGAGAGGCAGACGCCGTTGGTCGGATCGGCGCGGCGGCGTTCATCCACGCTCCACGGGATGATGTGCCCTGCAAACAAACACTCGACTATCGGCAGGCCGGTGACACAGCAACGAGAATTATAACTGCTGAGAACCGCGTCGCGGAAGAACGCCTGGTGCAGGCGCTGCTTGACGGTGACGATTCTCTCGGATGGCCCTTGCGGCTGCACCAGTGCTTGCTCGACGCGCTCGCCGGGTTTCAGTTCGGTCTTGATGTCGTGGGCGCGAACGACCAACCCGGCCCAATCTTGGTGAAACTCGTCCCACACCGCCTTGTCGAGCTTGCTACCGTGCGTGAGTCCCGCAATGTCGCGGGCCGCGAGTTGCGGGTCAAAGGCCCCGAAGTTGCCGAGCTTGCGGGCGACCGACGCGGGCGTCCGCCCAAGCAGTCCCGCGAGTTCCTTCACGCGCGGGTCATTAGCCTTCGTGCGCTGGAATGGGATGCGGCAGTACAACTCGAAGGCGAGGATCAGTTGGTCGCGTGTCCAAGGTTGACCATCATTTGCGGGCTGCGTATCCATCTAAACCCTCACGCGGCCAAGCGGACAACAACGGTTGGACCATCCCCCGGCTTGATGGCATGTTTCTTAAAGAACTGGCGGACCCAGGCCCGCTTCCGGAAGAACCGGCGCGGTTTTCCGCTTTTGGCCTCGGTGGGAATGTCCGTCAACACCGGCTCGGGGAGGCCGGCAACATCCAGCCGAAGCGGCTTTCCGGGTATTCCCTTCGCTGTCGGTGCGCCGTAGCAGTCGGCCGGGAAGAAGTCCGCATGGCCGGTCAGGTAAAGGTGGTTTGCTCGCAGGTTCGCCGCGTTGATGCAGATAAGCCGCTTTCGATCCCCTACTCGTCCGCTCATGGCATTCCTCATCTGTTGTCAACGTCCGCGTAAGCCGTTTGCCGGCAGAAGTCCACGTCGCAAATCGATGTTTTCCGCGAAACCACGATCTCGCCTTTCATGCCGTGGCTGCCAGGTAGCAGTATAACGGCTCGCCAGTCGCCCCGGCAACAAGGAACAGTCTCAGCCGCGGTGCTTGGGGGTGTCCAAACCGACAAAACGCGGCCTGGACCCCTTGGCTGCGGCCAGCCGGCGTTTGACGGCTGAGCCTTGCCGGCCTTGCCGAACTTGCCGGGCTTGCCGTGCTTGCCAGGCGGCAGTATAACGGCCTGCCCGCCGCCCCGGCAACAGGGAACAATCTCGGCCGCGTAATGCCCCAGTTGCGGGGGATATCGACCAGCTTGGTTCTGCGGTGACCAATCCAAAGCGGCGTCTGCGCCGCCGCACTCCATAGGCTGTCGCGTCTTGCGGCGTCACGCCAAACTGGAAAATGCCTCGGCCGCGGCTTGCCCTTTGGAGTGCGGCGGGCCCTCGCCGCTTTGACACGTCGCGGAGCGACGACGAACACGGCAAACCATCCGCAATTGCCGCCTTGTAGTACGCCAGAAGCAAGACGCTTTTGTGCTGTTATAAAGGGGTAACGAAAACAACAACAGCAACGGCCCAACAGAAGCAGCAGCAGAAGAAGAAGAAGAAGAAAAAGAAGAAGCAGAAGAAGAAACAGCATCGCTACGCGATATAACAAAGCGGCGAGAGCTCGCCGCACTCCAAAGGGCTCGCCGCACTCCAAAGGGCTCGCCGCACCCCCACGGGGCAGGCTCCAAAGAGCAAGCCTCTTTCGATGCCTGTTGGAGCTGGAGAGGTCAGGCCGCATTCGCGCTGTCGCCCCGTTGGGCCTCAAGTATGAGAGAGACTAGTTCCGGGGGCTTGGTTGCCGGCATACCCTCAGGGCGTGGCTGGCCGCGGCCAGCCGTGATCGGCCGGCGCAAACGGGGGTTGGGGGTGTCCAAACCGACAAAACGCGGCCTGGACCCCTTGGCTGCGGCCAGCC
>CAYOBS010000354.1:0-3593 GCA_964402305.1 uncultured Planctomycetaceae bacterium
CTTGGCGGCGCCTTTGCCCAGGGCCTGCTGGAGCCGCTGGTCGAAGTTCTGGTCCGCCTGGGCGTAGGGGTAATTGACGATGAACTTCCTCGGCTCGTTGGGCTTCAGGCCCCGGACGCGCTCGCTGAGCTCGCCCGCGATCTCCTTCTCGTGGATCTCGACGGTGTTGACGATGTCGCCGTTGACGGCATAGGTCCAGAACTCCTGGGGGTCGATGGTCCGCCTGGTCGGCTGCGTCGGGTTGAAGAAGAACAGAAGCACGATCACCCCGGCGACCAGGAGAAACACCCAGAACATGGATCGGCCGAAACGGTTCGGCAACTGCGGGCCGGTTGGCCCCCGGCCGGCGGGTTTGTCAGGTATCTGGTCGCTCATGAGACCTCATAGTTGCGAAGTAGCCACATCGAAACATTGTACCCTCACCAGTCGGATTCCATCTGTTCCACGACCCGCTGGGCCAGGCGGTTGATGACGCCTTCGCTTCCCTGGAAGAAATCTTCGCTCAGCGGCGACGGGGGTATGTACACGTCCGACTGGCGGAGGTTGGCGACCTGCTTGATAGCCTTGCCGCTGCGGAGATCCGTCCACGTGAACGACACGGAGATGGTTATCTCCGTCTCGCGCGGCAGGCCGTTGTCCGGGTTGAAGCTCAGCACCCGCTGGCTGACAAGGTCCAGCGAGCCGCGGAGCTCGGTGTCGGCCCGGCTCTTGTCGACCACCTTGTACGGCGTGTCGAGCTCGATCCTCTTGATGACCGCCTCGGTCAGGCGAAACTCCAGGTCGCGGCGAAAGACGTTGCGCCCGCGAGTCCAGATCGGGACGCACACCGTCTTGATGCCGGTGTCGTACTGGCTGGCGAGGCTGTAACCCTTGGTCGGGTCCGACGAGCATCCGCCGGCCGCGGCCGCCGTGAAGGCGACAAACACCCATATCCAGGCTTTAGAACGGGTATGGAGACTGGCGTTTCTCGTAGCACGGGCATCTTGCCCGTGAGTAGCACGGCCGTCCCGGCCGTGCTGGTCGCAAGTCTTCTCGGATTCCACGGGCGAGACGCCCGTGGGACTCATGGGCGAGACGCCCATGCTACGGTCTTCAAAAGCACTTGTTCTCATGGTCATTTCGACTGCCCCTTCGAGCTTGGATTGGCGCTTGGATTGGCGAGTTTTTCCAGGTCCACCGGCCCGGCCGGCGCCGTGGCGGCAGGCTTGATCTCCACCGCCGGCTGGGTCGCGGGCTGCGACGCGGGTTGGACCGCGGGCGCCGTTGCAGGTTTGGTTTCGGGGGTGGCGACGGGGATCGCGCCGCCCAGCAGCAGCGAGCCGCCCTCCGGCACGGTAACGGTTGTCTCAAGCCGCTTGTTGGCACTCTTGAGAGCTTCCGGTGTAAGCTCAGTGGGCTGCTCCGCGGGCTTGGCCTGGCCGAACTTGACCTCTGTCATACCCGTCGGCGCGGCCGCGGGCTTTACCTCAGCCGCCGCGGGCTTTATCTCAGCCGCCGCGGGCTTTGTCGAAGGTTGCCTCGGCGCAAAGCCGACCTTTGTCCTTGCCTCGGACGCCCAGACCGTCGAGGGGAAATCCTCGGCCACCTGCCGGTAGTAGAAAATTGCCGACTGAGGCCGGCCCGTGCGCTCGTAGAATTTCGCCGTCTCGTAGGCCCGCTCGCCGCGAATGGTGACGATCTCGCGGACCATGTCGGCCGCCCGGCACTTGCGGGCCTCGTCGGGGTACTGGGCCAGCAGGGCCTTGAACCGCGCCTCGGCCTCGACCAGCGGGGTCTCGTCGTAGGGCACGCCCTTGAACGACTCGTACATCGCCTGGGCCGCCTGGGCCATCGTGTGCGGCGCGCGGGCGCTCCTGGGGTTCAGCGCCAGAAACTCGTCGTAAGCGTCGGCGGCGTCGCGGTAGTCCTTCTTCTCGAAGTGGTACTCGCCGATCCGCAGCATGGCCCGCTCGGCGATGTCAGTGCCGGGGGCGTGCTCGGCGATCTTGCGGAGGATGGTCAACCCCTCGTCGGTGGCCGGGAGGCGGAGCATTCTGCCCACAATGCGTTTCTTGCCGGCAAGGAAGGCGTTGGCGACTTCCATCTCGCGGGTCAGTGCCCGCTCCAGGAACAGGCCGTTGGGGTACTTGGCGAGCATCGCCTCGAGCCGCTCGAAGGCCTGGTAGTACATTCCGTTGTCCAGTTCGGCCTGGGCGCCCAGCAGCATGGCCTCCTCGCGCGAGGGACTGTCGGGGTGGTCCTTGCAGAACAGGTCGGCCGCGGCGCGGGCGGTCTTGAAGTTCTTTTCGTCAATCTGCTGGCGGATCAGCGCCAGCTCGCCCTCGACCGTCCCCTTGGCGGGCTTGGGCGCCGCCACCCACTTGCCGTCCTTGAGGATGAACTCATCCGCCGCCGCCGGGGCGCCGGCCAGGGCGAAAAGCAGGACCGTCCCGGCCATCGCCGCCGCCACGAAGATCGAAAAAGAATGTACGTGCTTCATTTTCACCTCGTTTGCCGTTTCTCGTTCAGCCCAGCCACGCGCGCAGAAACCCGCAAGCAAACCACCATTATACGGATTGCCCCCGCCGCTGCAAGAAAAGGGTTGAGGGGACTGGCTCCGAAGCGGGCCTGCTGTTTGGCCCGCGCAGGTGCCTGTCCCCGCTGTTCATCCCGCCCACGGGCCAGGCATGTCCGCCTTCCAACACCGGGGACAGGGCACTCCCGAAGGGACCCTGCGGGCTGCGCCCCGGGGGTCTCCGGAGCCAGTCCCCTGATCGCGCGGCCTACAGCAACGATGCGGGATTCAGGCTGAAGCGCTCGGCCAGGATGCGAATGTGCGCCTTGCTCAATTCGCGCTGGCCTGTCAGTATCCGATGGCCCAGGCTGCGGTCGCCAAGCAACCGGCCCAGGTCGGACTCGGTCATGCCGTGCTCGTCCACGAGGCTTCGCAGCAATTCCACGGGCGTCATCTTCATCTCGTCAATGGCGTGGTGCTCGGCCTCGTATTTCTCCACGAAGGTCGCAATGGCCTCAAAGTAATCCTGCTGGTCGGCATTCATCTCAAAGCCCGCCATCGCGTCCAGCACGGCCAGCGCGTTGCGGTAGTCCACGTCATCATGCAGCGGGCGGGGCATGAACAGGCCCACCAGTTCCGCATAACTCTCCGGTATGTCGTCGTGTGTCAATGTCCTGGTCTTCATAAGTGCTCCTTCCAGGCGCTTAGATCGTATTGCTTGTGCGTCAGGATCATCAGCGTGTAAACGATCCGCGTGCTGTAATGCACAGCCGCGATCAGCCGGTAGCGGTTATGAGCGATGTTGAACACCACCACAGGCCGCCCGCTGGCCACCGTCGCCAGATCGGCGCTGGGGAAGGTCTTGCGAACCTCGGCGAAGTTCCGCCACTCGGCCGCCTTGGCCTGCTGCGCCCATGTCCGCAGCGACGCCTCGGCCTGGCGGCGGCCTTCCCAGAACTCCTTCAACATGCTCGTCTTGATGATCCGCATCGACAAATCATTATCGGCATCCGATGACAAAATGTCAACATATTTTCTCTTGTTGGCGGCGGATGCGGGATGCAGTTCATCCGAGGTTCGCTGTCGCCCCGCCGGGGCT
>CAYOBS010000355.1:0-3569 GCA_964402305.1 uncultured Planctomycetaceae bacterium
AGATTCGGATTTAGAATTTATCAGGCGGCATAATGTTCATCAATTCTGAAACACTGCACTAGCGGCTGCTATTTCTTCCCGGCAGCCTCTGCCGCCAGGGGGCTTTCCGGGTATTGCTCGACGATCTGTCGCCGCGCCGCGGCTGCCTCGGCGGCCTTGCCGAGTTTGTCGTACGCCTTGGCCGCCAGCATCAGAAGCTCGGGGGCGTAGTTGGATCGCGGGTTTACCTTCACCAGCACCGCCGCCTCGCGGGCGGCGCCGGCGTGGTCTTTCCTGGCCAGGCACTTTCGCGTCACCAGAAGCGACCAGTAGCCTTCGAGCTTGTCGGCCGGGATGTCCGTGCCCCACATCTCGATGTAGTCGTCGGCGTCGGCGAACTGGCTTTCGAGGATGTACTGCTCGACGTGCCGGGCGTAGCCGCCCTTGGCGATCTCGACCCGCGCGGGGTTGATGCCGGACCCGTAGCCGACGGCTGCATAGGCCTTGCGTGCCTCGGCCAGATCGCCCCTCACCCGCCAGACGTCGCCGATGCCGACCTTCGCGGCCCGGACCGCATGCAGGCCGCTGACGGCCCCGTAGTCCCGCACGACGCGAGTGAAAATCGCCATCGCGGCATTGGGGTCCGCAAGCTCGTCCAGCATCGTCCTGGCCGCCCGCTCGGCCATGTCGGCCCGAACCGAGCCCGTCTTGGCCAGCAACTCGGCCTGGAGGTACGCCTTGGCCCTGCCGTCCGGAGCAAGCTTGGATGCCACCAGCGGCACCGCCTCACTGACCAGCGCGTCGGGTGGGCCTGAGTTGCGGGCAAGCAGGGCCGCGCCCGCCTTGACCATCGCGTCGTAGGCCCCGGCCGCGTGAAGCAGCAGGATCGCGTCGGCGTTGGCCTCGACCGGCAGAGCGGCAAAATCGTAACCCTGGACGATCTGCCTGTGCAGGGCAATGCTGTCGAGCCTGTCGGTGGGCGCCTGGTCCCAGGGGCGCGTGTTGTAAACCGCATTGCGGTAAGTCAGTTCCCTGCCCGCGGTCCTGGCCGTAAGCGTCACCGTCTGCGGGCCCGGCACGAAATAGACGTGCTCGGCCTTCGCGCCCGTCGCGACCTGCCCGTCGCCGAAGTCCCAGCCAAACTCCGGCGTGGCGCCGGCCCGCTCGGCGAATACCGTGGCCTCGAAGATCCAGCGCTGGTAGTACCGCCCCCCCACGAAGACCTCGCCGCCGTGCCGCGCGACAAAGCTGGCGCAGGCGGGTTTGCCGTACTGCTCCATCGCGCCGACGTGCGCCTCGGTCACAGGCTCAAACGCGCGGGGCGGGATGGGCCAGATGCCCAGGCCCCCCGGCGCCTGCCAGGCCGCCACCGCGACCGGATCGCCCGTGAGGTTGACGTGGTAGAACGTCAGCTTGTGCACCCCGGCCGACAACTTGACGCTGCCCCGCTTGCGGATGTCGCGCTGGGGCGGGTGGGACCCGCCGTTGGCGACGACCTCCTTATCGTCAATCAGCAGGAACGATGCATCCTGGCTGGAACATGCGAACTGGTATATGCCTTCGCCCGGGCAGTCCAGCCAGGCCGTGTAGCGCGAGGCGATGTTGCTCTGCGGGCCGAAGGGGTTGTGACCAATGAAGATGTCAGGCAGGAAGGCCCGTCCCAGCAGCGTCGGCGAGTTGTCGAAGGCCTGGCGGGCATGGGCGAGTATCGCTGCCGCCTTGCCGTCGTAGAGCTTGGTCTCCATCAGCACGCCGCGCCGGATCTCCAGGGTTTCCTTAGGCGCGGACGGCTTGGCGTTGCCGAAGTAGACGTAGTACCGGCCCGCCTGGCCGCGCTGGGCGAAGGCGACCTTGGCGAAATCGCCCGGCCCGGCCATCAGCACGGCGCTGGGCACCTCATCTCGCGAGCCGGTTGCCACGCGGATATCGCTTCCGTCTGGTCTGCACAGCCCGCCGGTTGGAATGGTCACCCAGGCGATTTCGTCGCCCTCGGCGCGGCCCTTGGGGGCCTTGGGCGCGTTTGGCGTCCCGGCCGCCTTGGGGGTCTGAGCTCCCTTAGGGATATCCGACTTGCCTGGGGCCTCGGCTGCCGCGGCGGCTGAGATATCCACGGCCCGGCGATACTGCCAGTTCTGGTCCCACCACGCCGTCTGGGCATAGCTGTCGGCCGCGCCCGCCAGCAGGCTCGCTACCGCGGCCAGCACGATGGCGGCTCGGATTCCACACGTTCGGTTTGGCAAGTTCATCGTAACACGGTATCCTGCGGGTATCATACCATCCCGCGTCGGCAGCCGCACCGGGCTTGGCGGAAGAAGAAGAAGAAGAAGATTACCGCAGAGACACAGAGACACAGAGGTAAAAGAAGAAGAAGAAGATTACCGCAGACACAGAGACACAGAGGTAAAAGAAGAAGAAGCTTTCGATGGGGATTACATGGATTAAGAAACATATATATGCTGCAATCCAGGTAATCTTTCAGCCGGCAGGCAGGCACTGCCCCCTAAGACCTATGAGCTACAACCTAAGACCTTCTGCCGGGACCTATCAAGGCGTTGTTTTCGACATGGACGGCACGCTGATCGAGCCGCTGCTTGACTTTCCGCGCCTGCGGAACGAGCTTGGCATCCCGCCGGAGATGGGCATACTGGAGGCCCTGGACGCGATGGCCCCGGCCGACGCCGCCCCCCGCCGTCGCATGCTCATCAAGCACGAGCTGGTCGCCGCGCGTACGGCCGAGCTGCATCCGGGGGCCGTCGAGACGCTCGACGCCATCCGCGCCGCCGGGCTCAAGACCGCCCTGCTTACACGCAGCGCCCCAGAGGCGATGGCTGTGGTGATCCAACGCTTCAGCCTGCGGTTCGACCTAGCCTGGAGCCGAGAGGACGGGCCTATCAAGCCAGAGCCCGACGGCATACTTCGCGCCTGCCGCCGGCTTGGCCTCGCCCCGGCCGCCACGGCATGCGTGGGCGACTTCCGCTACGACATGCTCGCCGCAAACGCCGCCGGGGCCGTGGCGATCCTGCTGGCTCGCAACTCAATGCCCGACTTCGCCGGCCTGGCGCGGCACGTGATAACCGAACTGGACCAACTTCCCGGGCTGCTTGGAATCTGACATGGCCAACCTGCCGTTTGCCAACCTCCTGCATCACAAACTGCGAAGCGTGCTAAGCGCGCTTGGAATCGGCATGGGCATCTGCATGCTCGTGACGCTCAGCGGGCTAAGCCGGTGCAGCCTCTTCGAGATAGCCGAAAGGGCCGAGAGCGTAAACGCCGACCTCATCATCTCGCCTCGCGGCTGGGGCGACAACACCGCCGACAAGGCCGGCAGCGCCCTGCCGGACAAGTACGCCAGGGTCATACTCGACCGTCACGGCGACATCGTCGCAAAGGCCGTGCCGGTCTTCGTCTGGCCGATCCGCTTGGCCGGGCAGGAACACCGGGCCGCGGGCGTTGAGCCCAACGACCTGCCCATGCTGACCGGCGGAAGGAAGCTTTCCGAAGGAAGGTGCTTCGACCCCGACAGGCGATTCGCCGCGTGGATCGAGCAGAAGCTTCTGGCCCCGCCGCCCGCGCCGGCCGCGGGCGCCAAC
>CAYOBS010000356.1:0-3559 GCA_964402305.1 uncultured Planctomycetaceae bacterium
AGGTGGGCGGCTTCTCGAAGAACTTCTCCAGCGCCTCGCGGTGCGTCTTGACGAAGGCGTCGGCGTCGCGGAGGATCACCAGCCGGTGGGGGGCCAGGAAAGGCACGGTCCGCAGCTCGTCGAGCACGTCAGCCAACTCGGCTGATCCGTCGAAGCTCGTCACGCAAACCTGCGGGTCGGCGCCCGCGACGACGCGCTCGACGATCTCCCGGCGGTGGGTATCCAGCAGAAATGCGTCGTCGCCATGCAGCACGTAAACGGGATGGATGTCCTTGTCAGCCACGCCGCAAAGTATACCGGCCGCCGGCGGTGCGGGAAAGGGGGCCATAAATCTTAAGGAAGGCTTGCGTAAGGGCCGATAATCTGGTATATTGGCGGCCAGGAAAAAACAAAAGCGTCCGGCATCGGGCTGGGCAATAGAAGAATCTGACGAAGAAGAGAAGAGAATCCTTTGAGTTTTGACAAGTTTGGGCTCATAGAGCCACTGCTGAGGGCCGTCCGCGAGGAAGGCTATACCCACCCCACTCCGATCCAGTCAAGTGCGATCCCCCACCTGTTGGAAGGAAAAGACCTTTTAGGCTGCGCGCAGACCGGCACGGGCAAGACGGCCGCGTTCGCGCTGCCCATCCTGCATCGCCTGGAGACCACGGGCCTGGCCCGCGAGGGCAAGAGGCCCATCCGCGTGCTTGTGGTTACACCCACGCGGGAGCTGGCGGCCCAGGTCGGCGAGTGTTTCTCGACCTATGGCCGATACACGCGGCAGAAGCAAGCCACGATCTACGGCGGCGTCGCCCAGCGAAGCCAGACGCGGGCGCTGGATCGCGGGGTGGACATCCTTGTCGCGACGCCGGGCAGGCTTCTGGACCTCATCGGCCAGAGGCACGTCAACCTCGGGCGTGTCGAGGTGCTCGTTCTTGACGAGGCCGACCGCATGTTCGACATGGGCTTCATCCGCGACATACGCAAGATCGTCGCCAAGGTGCCCGAGCACCGCCAGACGATGCTCTTCTCGGCCACCATGCCGTCGAGCATCATGAACCTGGCGCACTCGATCCTCACAAACCCCGTCGAGATCCGCATAACGCCCGAGACCCCCGCGGCCGAGACGGTGGACCATATGGTCTACTTCGTCGAGCGGCATCACAAGCAGGACCTGCTTCACCACCTGCTTGTCGGCGGGGAAATCAGCCGGGCGCTGGTCTTCGCCCGCACCAAGCGCGGGGCCGACCGCGTGGTGCTGCACCTCCAGCACGCCAGTATCTCCGCCGAGGTGATCCACTCCGACAAGACCCAGGGCGCCCGCCAGAAGGCGCTGGACGACTTCAAGTGCGGTCGCGTCCGCGTACTGGTGGCAAGCGACATCGCCTCCCGCGGCCTGGACGTCGATGACATCTCGCACGTGATCAACTACGACATCCCCGACGAGGCGGAAACGTACGTCCACCGCATCGGCAGGACCGGCCGGGCCGGACAGGCGGGCCGGGCGCTGTCGTTCTGCGGGCTGGACGAGCGGAGCAACCTCCGCGCAATCGAGCGCCTCCTCAAGCGCGAACTGCCCGCGGCAGCGGAGCACCCGTTCAAGTCCGCCGTGCCGCCAAGGCCCTCCGGCCTGGTGACGGCGCCTCCCACCCCCGCCTCGTGGCGCAAGCTAGGCCGGGGCCGCGGCCGCGGACGGACGCTCGGCTGGATCCGCTGACCCGTGAGCGACCTGACTTTCCGGCACGGATCGAAACTCGCATCTACCCCAAAACCACTTTCTGACCCCTCCTCCAAAATTTTCGCAAATACCGGCCAGTCCATCGCCCAGCCGGTGTGCCAATTCCCCGCGTCCGGGTTCCAGGCCTCCCGCGGGCGGGAGGCAAGCCGGAAGCGAAACCGTGCCTTCCGGCAGTATCCGGGCGGGCTCCCGGCGTGGGTTTTCTTGCAGACCGGGCCGCCATATCTCAAAAGATGCCGGAAGATTGCCAAAAGATTGCCAAAAGATTGCCAAAAAACTTGCCGAAAGGCCGGTTCTCGGTTAGGAAACATGGTGAGTAAAACGTAGCCCGTGCCGTCTTGCGCGCCTATCGGCCGCCGGGTGGCCGGGCCAACCAGGAAACCGACAATGTTGAACCCGTTGAACATCTTTGGACGTTCGCCTTTCGGGCCTCTGGTGGATCATGCGCGGAAAGTGCATGAGTGCGTCTTGTTGGTCAAGCCGGTGGCTGAGGCGATCCTTGCCGAGGACGCCGCCCGGCTGGAGGAACTCCACAAGCAGGTGTCCAAGATGGAGTTCGAGGCCGACCAGATCAAGGACCAGGTCCGCGAGAACCTGCCTCACCGTTATTACCTGCCGGTGGACCGCGACGACTTGGCGAGGTTCCTGGCGTCGATGGACAAGATCGCCGACGACGCCGAGGACTTCTCGGTGATGGCGATGTTCCGTCCGCTTCGGCTGCCCAAGGAGTTGCACGCGGAGTTCCTGGCCCTTGCGGACAAGGTTGTGGCGGTCTCGGAGTGCCTGCTGGGCGTGGCTGAGCAGCTCGCCGACATCCAGAAGGGCGGCTTCACGGGCCCGGACGCAAAGGAGGTTCTCAAGCGGATCGCGGAGGTCTGCCAGATGGAGTTCGAGTCTGACGAGCTCAACCGCCAGCTCGCGCGCCACGCCTACGGCATGATGGACCTCGACCCGATCACGCTGATTCTGCTGGACAAGCTCTGCCGGGCGCTCAGCAAGCTGGCCGACCACGCCGAGAACGTGGGCAAGAACCTTCGATTGATGATCACGCGCAAGTAACACCGTCCGAAAGGCCGATCCCGTGACTCTATCGGTGGCCCTTATAATTGCGATCATAGCGGGCCTGTACATGGCCTGGAACATCGGCGCCAACGACGTCGCCAACGCGATGGGCACGTCCGTGGGCTCCGGCGCGCTGACGTTGAAGCAGGCGGTCCTCCTGGCGGCGGTGTTCGAGTTCACCGGGGCGTTCTTCATCGGCGGCCACGTCGCACAGACCATTCAAACGGGGATCGTGGACGTAAAGTCGCTAAGCGCCGCCGAGGCGCGCCCGGGTAACGCCGACCCGCCGGCAGCCCCGGCCATTGGCCCGGTCACGGCTGCCGCGGCGGCGACCGCCCCGTCGCGGTCCGGCGACCAGAGCTGGTGGGGCGCGTCGGAGGCGACCAACCCTTCCGGGCACCTTTACACGCAGCTCATCCTGGGCATGCTGGCGGCGCTTATAGCCTCGTCGATCTGGCTCAACGTGGCGACGTACTTCGGCCAGCCGGTCTCGACGACCCACGCGATCATCGGCGCGGTGATCGGTTTTGCCATCGTTGCCGCGGGAGTCCACGCGGTGGTCTGGTCAAATATGGGGACGATCGCGCTTAGCTGGATCATCTCGCCGCTGGTCGGCGCGGCCTTGGCGTTCGTCGTTTACAAGCTGGTGCAGAAGTACGTGCTCTCCAGCCGGCACCCGGTTTTCATGGCCCGTAAGGCGCTGCCGGTCGGCGTGGCGGCGGTGACGTTCATCATCGCATTGTCCGTAATCTACCACGTCCTGCACCTCAAACCGGACAT
>CAYOBS010000357.1:0-3545 GCA_964402305.1 uncultured Planctomycetaceae bacterium
GAAGGCGGAAGGCGGAAGGAGGGAAGGGGAAGAAAAGGGAGTAGGAAGTAGGAAGGAAACAGTGGAACCCGGAACCCGGAATCCGGAGAAGAAACGGCGTAGCCGGGCTGGGGAAAGAGGAAGTAGCCGGCGAAGCCCTCTGTAGCTTCAGCGAAGGGGGGTAGTCCGCCGCAGCCCACGGTCGGTGCGAACGTACTCCACCAGTGCCCAATAGGCGGCGCCCTTGCCGGCGGCTTCCTTGATGCGGTCGTGGGTCTTCCGGGCGTCGTCCCGGGTCGCCTGGGCGCTCTTGAGCTTCGCCTCGGCCATCTCCCTGCGATTCTGCCAGGTCGATGAGTCCAGCTTCACCAGCAGGTCGTCTTTGTGGACCTCCTGCCCCGCAACCACGTTGACCTCGATGACCTTCTCGGGCTCCCGGACCTTGGAGGACAGGGCGGTCTCGTGCAGTGGCCGGATCGTGCCGGGCGCCTGCTCGTAGTCGGGAATGTCGATGAACTTCGCCTCGACCAGTTGGGCTGAGGCGACGGGCCGCGGGCCGCTGCCCGCCAGGGGGCGGGAGGCCGCCTTGGGGCTGAAGAATCCATCCAGGTACAGCATCAGCACGACCACCAGGCCCGCCAGCACCAGCGCCAGGACAATCTTCGACAGCCATTTCGGCATTGTCAGCTCCTTGCCAACCCATTCGGAGAAGGCTTCATGCTCAATCTTCGTCGCAAGCAATCATACCCGCGCCGGGTTGCTCAGGAACTGATAGAAACTTGATTTGGCGGACGCCGCGTCGGGCTACAGGTCGGCCTGGGGCATGGCCAGGACCTGCCGGACGGTGAAGACCGGGCCGTCCTTGCAGACGTAGAGGCTGCCGACGTTGCACCGCCCGCACTTGCCCACGCCGCACTTCATGCGGTTCTCCAGCGTGGTGTAGATGTTGTCGGGGGTGAAGCCCAGCTCGGTGAGCACGGGCAGGGAAAACTTGATCATGACGGGCGGCCCGCAGACCAGTGCGACGCAGTTGTCGCAGGATGGGGCCAACTCCTTCAGCACGGTGGGCACGAAGCCGATCTTGCCGGCCCAGTCGGGCGTCTGGCCGCCGGGATCGACGGTGGTGACTAGCTGGACGTCGGGGCGGGCGGCCCACTCGGCCAGTTCGTGCTTGTAGACCAGGTCCGCGACGGTCCGCGCGCCGTATACGATGGCGATGCGCCCGAACTCGTCGCGGCGGTCGAGGATGTTCCAGATGACGCTCCGCAGGGGCGGCAGGGCGATGCCGCCGGCCACGAACAGCAGGTTCCGCCCCCGCCAGGAGTCGATGGGGAAGTGCGTCCCGTACGGGCCGCGGAAGGTGATGGTCTGCCCCACCTCGCGGTCCTGCAAGGCCGACGTCACCCGCCCGACCCGGCGGAAGGTACACTCGATGTACTCCTGCCGCGTCGGCGGGCTTGCGATGCAAAAGACGCTCTCGCCGGCGCCGGGCACGCCGTACAGGCCGAACTGCCCCACGCGGTATGCGGCGAAGAAATCCTGCCGCGTCCGGTCATCGCTGAACTCCAGCCGCAACGTGCGCACATCAGGCGCCTCATCACGGCTGGCGGCGATCCGCATGATCGTCGGTTGGTATATATTCTCGATCATCTGGCCGGAACCTTCTGTGTTTCTTCGATGGCCTGGCAGATTTCCACGATGCCCAGCCCGGCCTGGCAGATGCGCTCGCATCGCCCGCAGCCGGCGCAGCCGACGAGGCCGAACCGCTCCGGTACGTAGTAAAGCTTGTGCATGAGGCGCTGCCTGCGCCGCGTGGCCTGGTCAATCCGCGGGTTGTGCCCGCCGGCATGTTGCGTGAACAGCGACAGGGCGCAGGCGTCCCAGTTGCGGTATCGCACGCAGTGCGACCGGGTCGTCTCGTCCTGGATGTCGAAGCAGTGGCAGGTGGGGCAGGCATACGCGCAGGCCCCGCAGCCCAGGCACGCCAGCGACCAGTCCCGCCAGAGCGGCGAGTCGAAGTTCGCCGCCAGCCATCGGGTGACGGCGGGGCGGTCGAACCGCTGCGGGATTTCGGCGGGCTTGTCGGCGGCGACGGTCGCGTCGGCCAGCAGCGCGGCGGCTGCGCTGACCAGTGCTTGGCCCTTGTCGGTCAACGGCTCGAAGATGAGCCTGGCCCCTGCCTCGGCGGGGCGGAGGACGGCGTCGGCGCCGGCGGTGCCGTCCGGCCTGCCGCCGACACTGGTGCAGAAGCACTGCTCGTCGGCGGAGGTGCAGACCAGGCTCACGATGGTTACCGCCGAGCGGCGGGCATTGTAGAACGCGTCGGGGAAGTCCCAGTTGAAGATCGTGTCCAGCAGCCCAAGCGCGGATGCGTCGCACGCCCGAACGCACAGTGCGACGGTTCGGGCCGAGTCGACCGGCGCCTCCTGCACGGTGAAATCGTTGCCCTCGAGCCCAAAGCGCGCGATCACCTCGCTCGGCGGCAGCAGGGCATCCTTGAGGGAGTTGACGGGCAGGACGTCGATGCGAACGGCCGCCCCGGGCGACCAGGGCGCCAGGCGAACCACGTCGCCGTCCTCGATGGGCAGCAGGACGCGCCATCCCGCGGCCGACAGGGCCGCCGCCAATTCGCCGATCTTTTTCGTCTCCAGCACTTTCATGGCAGCCTCAACGGATGAACTCGTCCTTGTCCTCGGGGCGGAAGGTTCCCATAACGGGCTTGGCCGCCGGGTCCAGCCCCGGCGTTGCGCCAAACTGCTCTTGCACTTCCTGAGCAACGCTGACGTTCAGGAGCATCAGCGGTATGCCCTGCGGGCAGGCCGACTCGCACGCCCCGCACAGGACGCACCGCCCGGCCTGGTGGAAGGCGCGGAGGATGTGCCAGGCGTAGTTGCCGTGCCCGCGAGCGGCCGTCGAAACCCACTGGGGCATGTTTTTCTCCACCACGCACCGTTGGCAGTAGCAGCCCGGGCAGGCCGCCCGGCAGGCGTAGCAGCGCGTACACCGGGCGAACTGTTCCTGCCAGAAGGCCGACCGCTCCCGCGGCGTCATGGCCGCAAGTTCCGCCGCGCGGGCCGCCAGGGCCTCATCGGCCGGCATCGAAGCGTAGCGCGTGCGGAGCAGTTCGGCGGCGGCGGCGACGTCGACCACACCGTGATATTCATCGGGCCCGACAGCCAGGGCCAGCACCGATCCTTCGGGCACCTGCGACTCAGCCGCCAGCACCACCAGGCTTCGCAGGGCCGCCGGCGCCGCGACAATGGCAACCGGGGCGCTGCGGCAAACTTCAGGCCGGGACAGGTAAGCCGCCAGGTTCAGCGTACATTCGGGTCCGAAGTACAGCGAATCGACCCGTTCCGGCGCGGTGATGAACACGGGCACGCCCCGGCCATGGTGAAGGCGGTAGCCGATGACCATCCTGGCCCGGCCTTCGGTCAGCAGGCGTGCGGCGTCGGCGCGGATTGCCTCGGTGGGGTTCATGCTTGCCTCCTTGCCGGATTGGCGGAGGCGAATGGCCCCAGGGCGCGGACGCGCTCGGTGACGTCGTTGATCAGGTCGGCGAACTT
>CAYOBS010000358.1:0-3465 GCA_964402305.1 uncultured Planctomycetaceae bacterium
TGGGAACTTCGGGTTAGCTGCACCGCCAGGGGAAACCGGGCTAATCGTCCGCGTGCGGCACCAGGTTTTTCGGATTCCACAGCGGGCGGTTCTGGGCCGGATCGATCTGCGACAGGCCCGCCGTCTGGACGCTCCCGTCGGCCTTCAGCATGTTCAGGCGGCCAAGGTGGCGCAGGCTCTTGAGGAGCTGCTCGCGGACCTTGGTCGGTTCGTCGGGATCCGCGCTCATGGATATGGTGAGGTCGTCGCTTTTGTAGTCCATCAGCACGAGCACGGACGAACTGTAAGGGTACCGGTGTGCGAAGCTGTTCACGCCGTAGCTGGCGAGCGTGGAAACACCGCTGCCGAGTTTGAGGGTTTTGCCGACGTTGCGGTTCAGTTGCGTGTAGTTGAGGTTGGAGGTGTCGGGGCCGAAGGCGGGTTTGTTGTCGATCCAGAGCTGGTTATCGCCGCCGCAGTTGCAGGCAAGGACTACGAGTTCGCCGGTCATTTCGTAGATGCGGATAAACCCGTCGTTGTGGTTGGTAATGACCCAGAAGTCCCAACCGTATGTAAGGATCCGACCGGCCTCCTCGAAGACGTACTCGGTGTACTTGCCCTTTACGGGGTCGGACCCGGTGCGGCCGAGGTAGTAATAGTTGTCCCCAAGCTGTGTCGCCAGAGTTATCGCGACGCCGCCGCCATAGGTGCTGCGAAATTCCACCCGCTTGTGGACCGACGAGTAATCCAGGGTTTTTGGCGAATCATCCTCCGGGCAGCGAAACACTGCCGGGTCGTTGATCGCGGTGAAAGCCTGCGCCGGCCACATCTGCCAGTCAGGGAAGTACTCGGTAATCTGGGAGATGTTGTTCGGATGACTGAAGTTGGCTCCGCTTGCCTGGGCCAGGACGGTTGACAACTTGGCCAGGTTGTTCTGGCAGAGCGTGCGGCGAGCCACGCGCCAGGTTGTCGTCAAGGTGGGCGACACCACCATCACAAGCAAGGCAATTATGCTGATCACAACCATCAGTTCCGTCAGTGTGAATGCCCGTTTTTTCATGTTATTCTCCTGTCTTGCCGGAAAATGCGGTTACTTCGGGCGGTGACCAGGATCCAGCGCGTCTTGCGGCCTGTGCTCCAGCGGAACGTTGCAGGCCGCGTACGCGTCCTGGATCCGCTTCTGGCTCTTGAGATTCTCCACCAGGCCCGCCCAGTCGCTGCTAAGTGGGTCCACTTCCCGCCAGAACTTCAGGCCAAACCTGGCCATCACGTACTTCATCGCCCGGCGGCGGGTGGTCAGGGAAGGATTCTTTTCGGCGTTCTCCATCAAGGCCACGACGGCCTCCGGAGACTGATTCATCCCCAGCCCGCTCGCCGCGAACGCCTTGACCGTCTCGTCCGCGTCGCCGGCCAGGATCTCACCGAGCCGCTGTGCCGCCTGATTGTCGTTATAAAGGCTGAGGGTCGCGACCGCACTGGCCCGCACGTCGCCTTGGCTGTCGCGGGTCGCTTGGATCAGCGCCGGCCGGTTCTGCTCGGTCAGACAGGAACTCAGCGCGTACGCCGCCGCCTTGCGCACGGAGGGGTCGGCGTCGCCAAGGGCCTTGACCAGTTCAGCCCCGCCATCGGATGGGCGTTGGCCCGCCATGGCCGCGATCCGGCTGGCCTGGTCCTGTTTCGCAGGGCCGGAATCTGACTTGGAGCCACATCCCGCCACGCACAGAGCAAAGATCGCCGCAACCTGTGCTGATCGAATCCGCGTCACCTTTACTCTCTCCTCGCCGTCATGGACGGCCGCTATTTCAGGCACGGTCGCAATGCTCTCTGTAAGTATAGCTTATAAGAGCCTCCCGCAAAACCCCCCGAAGCGAGGCGGAAACGTCCGCCCTTGATAGCTTCGGAAAGGCTTCTTGGGATTTTCCTGATTATAACACCTCCGGCCCGGCCATGCAACTGCGCGGGCTCATTCTGCCGGCGGGGTGGCGCGGGTTCGCGGGCCGGCGATCTTTCCGCCGTCGGGGCCGGCGGCGCGGAAGCAGAATTGCCAGCCGCCCGTGTCCTGGATCACCTTCATCAGCACCGGGTTCCAGCCCTTGGCGAGCGTCACATCCGCCTTGAACCTGCCAGGCCGCGACATATTTCCTGCCCTTCTTGATTCTGTTGAGCTTGTTGAGGATGTTCTGGGCCTGCCGTTTGACGCCGTCGTTGGCGGTTTGGGCGATTACTTTCGTGGCCGCGGCGGCGGCATCCTCGCCGGCACTGCCCATGACGCGGGCGGCGATGTTGACCATGGCAAGCTCGGCCTCGCCCTTGACGTCCGGCTCAGCCAGCATGGTCTCGACGACCTTCAGGGCGGCCGGGTCGTCCATGGCGCCAAGCCCGCCAAGCACGAGCTTCTTGTCGGCGGGGCTCTCGGACTTGGCGAGCAGGTCCTTGTAGGTGGCGATGGTTTGGGCGGCGGGCCGGCCCGCCAGGCCGAGCAGGCGGACCGTGCCTCGGAGCAGCAGCACGCGGTGGACGTTGTCCTTGGTCTTTGCCAGCAGGTCCAGCAGGGCATCGACGGCGTTGGCGTCTGGCCAGGCCGCCAGCGCTCGCACGGCGGCGTCGTTGACGGCGGGGTCCTTGTCGCCGAGGGCGACCTTGACGGCGTCGAATGCCTTCTGGCCGCCGATGCCTCCGACGGCCTGGAGCAGCGTTATTCTGGCGGCGGCGGACTGGGCCGACTTAAGTGCAGCCAGGACGGCGTCGGCCTGGGCAGCCTGGTCGGGGACCTTTCGGCTGACGAGCACGACGGTGCGTTCGGCCTCGGCCTTTGCGGCCTCGCCGTCGGCCGAGATGAGGATCGCCACCAGCGCCGGCAGATCGGCGGGCGCCGCAACCCGGCCCAGTGCCTTGATGGCGGCCAACTGAACGCCGGCGTCCTTGTCGCGTGCCAGGCTCAGCAGTTCGGGCGTGGCGGCGGTTGCCTTCCTGTCGGCCAGGACCTCTATCAGCATGGCCCGCGGCTGGGGGGCGGCGGCCTTCATCGCCTTTGCGACCGCGGCGTCCACGCCGTCGCCGCCCAGCAGTCTCAAGCTGTCGGCCGCGGCCTGCTGCTGGGCCTGCTGGCCGTCGGCGACGGCGCTGGCGAGCATGCCCACACACGCCACGTCGCCGACCTTGCCCAGCGCCTTCAGCGCGGCCAGTCGGACGTCGGCGGACTCGCTGGAGGCAGCCTTGATCAGTGCGGGCGTCGCGGCCTTGTCGCCGCGGTCCGCCAGGGCGTTTATCAGCAGCGTCTGGCAGTCGGCCGGCAGCTTGGGAAGCTGCTCGGCGAGGCGCGCGGTAACGCCCTGGCCCTTGAGCGACGCCACTCGCGAAACGGCTATCGCCCGCAGGACGGGATCCTTGTCGCCGAGGGTCTGGGCGACCAGGGCCGCGGCGCCGTCAGTCTGGGCGTCCAACAGGCCCGCCAGGGCGGCGACGCGCACGTGCTTGGGCCAGTCG
>CAYOBS010000359.1:0-3448 GCA_964402305.1 uncultured Planctomycetaceae bacterium
CCGGCGCGCCGGGAGGCGGTGAGCGTACTCGCGAACCCCCGGAGAGCTCAATAACAACATGGAGCCCCGGCAGGGGCGATGGAATAACTCGTCGGCGGGCAACGGCTCCATCGCCCCTGCCGGGGCTCCATATCTATAAAGCACTCTTCCGGGGGTTCGCGAGTACGCTCACCGCCCGGCTATGCGCCGGCGGCCCACTTCGGGGCCGTAAAGCGACGCTTGCGCGTGGGTATTATCGGACACCCTCTATTGCCACTTTTCTCAGCAACAGCTTTCTCCGCGGTCACCCAGGCGGTATATTCAGGCTTGGGAAAGACGCGACACATGGCAGACAAGACCAAAACGACAACCGGCTTGCGGGAAGGTTACTTCGGGCCTTACGGCGGGCAGTTCGTGCCGGAAACGCTCATGGCGGCCCTGCACCAGTTGGAGCGGGAGTATCGCTCCGCCATGGCCGACGAGGGCTTCAAGGCGGAACTGGACCGCTGCTTGCGCGAGATCGCTGGCAGGCCCAGCGAGCTTTACCTCTGCCGCCGGCTGACCGAGAAGCTCGGCGGGGCGAGAATCTACCTCAAGCGCGAGGACATGAACCACACCGGCGCCCACAAGATCAACAACACGCTGGGCCAGGCGCTGCTGACGGTCCGCATGGGCAAGAAGCGCGTGATCGCCGAGACCGGCGCCGGACAGCACGGCGTTGCGACGGCGACCGCGGCGGCAGTGTTCGGCCTGGATTGCGACGTGTACATGGGCACCGAGGACATCCGCCGCCAGAAGCTTAACGTCTTCCGCATGAAGCTGCTGGGCGCCCGCGTCGTGCCGGTTTCCAGCGGGCAGCGGACGCTCAAGGACGCCCTCAACGAGGCCATGCGGGACTGGATGTCCAGCGTCGAGCACACGCATTACGTGCTCGGCACGGTGGCCGGGCCGCACCCGTTCCCGGCGATCGTGACGGAGTTCCAAAGCTGCATCGGGCGCGAGGCACGCCGCCAGATGCTCGCCGCCGAGGGCAGGCTGCCGGATGTCATCGTCGCCTGCGTCGGCGGCGGCAGCAACGCCAGCGGCATATTCGCCCCCATGGCCGACGATGCGGCGGTCGCGATGGTCGGCGTCGAGGCCGGCGGACGCGGCATGAAGCTCGGCGACCATGCCGCCAGCCTCTGCGCGGGCAAGCCCGGCGTGCTGCACGGCACCATGAGCTACATCCTCCAGGACGACGACGGGCAGACGGCGCCCGTACACAGCATCTCCGCCGGGCTGGACTACCCCGGCGTCGGCCCGCAGCACGCGTTCTGGCGAGATACCGGCCGGGTGCGCTACACGACCCGCTCCGACGAGGAGGCCCTCGACGCCGTGATAACCCTCAGCCGCTCCGAGGGGATCATCCCCGCGCTGGAAAGCGCCCACGCCGTCGCCGAGGCCGTGGCACTGGCGCCGAAGATGGGCAAGGACAAAATCCTGCTGGTCAACCTCTCCGGGCGCGGCGACAAGGACTGCAACGAGATCGCCGAAATCCTCCAACGCAAAGGCCAAATGGACGAGCATGGGCCGATTAAATAACGGCTTAGGTTTTGCCCACGCTGATTCGATCCGTGCTGTTCCGCTCTGTTTTTCAGGCCCGAAGGGCCGGCAGTCCCGGCGCGCCGGGAGCCGGCTATTCATGAAAGGCTGCCCGTTGGCAAGACCTTCTTGCTTTTTCCTTTTTTGCTGTTTTTCGCCCATTTTCCGCCGCCGGCCCTTCGGGCCTGAGAACGGATCATCCTCTCGCCATCGGCGGAACCAGGCGGCTTGTGCCGGAGGCTTTTTCGTACATTCGCCCGACGGCCAGGAGCGTCGGCTCGCGAAAGACCGGGCCTATGAGTTGCATTCCGATGGGCAAGCCGGCGGCGCTGAGTGCGGCGGGGATCGACAGGCCCGGCAGGCCGGAGAGGTTCACGCTTACCGTGTAGATGTCCGCGAGGTACATCGTCAGCGGGTCGTCGGTCTTCTCGCCCAGTTTGAACGCCGTGGTGGGCGCGGCCGGGCAAAGCAGCACGTCGCATCGCTCGAACGCCGCGTCAAAATCGTTCTTGATCAGCCGGCGGACCTTCAGGGCCTTGTTGTAGTACGCGTCGTAGTACCCGGCCGAGAGGGTGTACGTGCCGAGCATGATGCGCCGCTTTACTTCCTCGCCGAATCCTTCGGCCCGGCTGCGGGAATAAAGCTCGACGATGTCCCGGCATTTTTCGGGCGTGCGATGCCCGTAGTGAACGCCGTCGTATCGGGCGAGGTTGCTGGACGCCTCGGCCATGGCGACGATGTAGTAACACGCGGCGGCGTGGCTGGAGAGCTTGCCGGCGGCGTCCCTGTCGATTCGGCTGTGAGGCAGGGATACCTCGACGATCCTGGCCCCGGCGGCCTTGAAGAGCTCGGCGGCGGCGTGGATGGCGCGGTTGATCTCCGGGTCCAGGGCGTCGGAGTAGAACTCCTTGGGCAGGCCGATGCGCAGGCCGACCGGCGGCGTGTCCAGCCCAGCCAGCATGTCCGGCACGTCGCGCGGCACGCTGGTGGAATCGCGCGGATCGCGGCCTGAGATTACGCCGGTCAAAAGGGCCGCGTCGGCGACGTCGCGGGCGAGCGGGCCGATCTGGTCGAGGCTCGACCCGTACGCGACCAGCCCGTACCGGCTGATGCGCCCGTACGTGGGCTTAAGCCCCACCACGCCGCAAAACGCCGCCGGCTGGCGGATCGAGCCGCCAGTGTCGCTGCCAAGGGCGCCCGCGCACATTCGGGCCGCGACGGCCGCGGCCGAGCCGCCCGATGACCCGCCCGGCACACGCCCGGCGTCCCACGGGTTTCGCGTGGGACCAAAGCCGCTGTTTTCCGTGGATGAGCCCATGGCGAACTCGTCGAGGTTCGTCTTGCCGAGAATCACCGCGCCGGCGGCTTCGAGCTTGTCCACGACCGTCGCCTGGTACGGCGCGCGGAAGTCGGCAAGGATCTTCGACGAGCAGGTCGTCCGCCCGTGCAGCGTACACATGTTGTCCTTGACGGCCAGCGGCACGCCGCCGAGCGGGCCGATGTCCTGCCCGGCCGCACGGCGGGCGTCGATGGCCCCGGCCTGCTCAAGGGCCCTGTCGGCCCAGACCTCGTTGTAGGCATGCAAGGCCGGCTCGCGGGCGGCGATGGCGTCGAGGTATGCCCTCGCGGCCTGCTCGGCCGAGACGTCCCCGCGGGCGATGAGGTCGCGAAGCTCGATGGCGGTCAGTTCCGTAAGGTTGCCGGCGCTGGTCACTGGCTGTCTCCGATGACTTTGGGGACCATGAAGAAATCGCCGTCGCGTCTGGCCGCGTTTGCCAGGGCGGCCTCGGTGGCAAGGCTGACGCCCGGCGAGTCTTCGGCAAGGACGTTGTGGAGCTCGACGGCGTGCGGCATCGGCTCGACGCCCCCGGTGTCCAGTTCGGTGAGC
>CAYOBS010000360.1:0-3430 GCA_964402305.1 uncultured Planctomycetaceae bacterium
ACTGGCCGTTGACCACCTGGGACATGGAGATCTCGACGCGATGCTGATCCAGAATCGTGCCGGTAATCCTGGCCAGGTCGGCCAGGGCGTTGTTGTAGTCAACCATAGCCTGGAGTTCCGCCTGCTGGCTGCTGGCGAGAGTCTGCTGGACCTGAAGCTTGAGCTGGAGGAACTCCGGCGTCAGCCTGGCTCGGACCTTCTCCGTAACCTCGACCGCGCTGAGCTGGGCCTCGCTGGCCTTGACCGCCGCGTGCTGGGCGACGATCTGATCGTGGCTCGATCCGATCTGCCGGATACGCTCCTGGATCGACACCGCGATCTGGTCGGCCGCGTTCTGCATCGTTACTATCGCCTTGGTCCGCTGGAACTTGCTTTGACGCAGGCTGGCCAGCGCGCCGCGGTTGCCGATCGGGTACTCCATGGTCAGGCCCAGCGAATAGCTGGCGTAGTCGCCCTCGAGCATGTCACGGTTGGCGCGGTCGGCGTGAGCGGCGAGGTCCTGAATGCCCGCCGACGCCGACAGGTCCAGCTTCGGCAGAGTCTGGTTCCTGGCCACCGAGACGTTGATCTCCGAGGCCGCGATGCCCAGCCGGGCCTGCTCGAGCTGCGGGTTGTGCTTCAGGGCCGTGAGCATCTGGTCCACGGCATCCATCTCGATCTTCTCGGTGACCATCGGCGTGGTCGGGACCACCTCGCAGTCGCTCAGGGCATTCAGTTGCGGGTCGTTCAGCAGCCTGGCGAGGGCCTGCTGGACGTCGAGGATGTTCTTTCTCGCCGTGATGAGCGCGGCCTCGCGGATCTTCACCGACGCCTGGAGCTGCGTGATGACCGCGCCGGTGGCGTCGACCTGGTATCGGCTGAGGGTGATGCCGTACGTGTCCTGCGTCTGGTCCAGCAGGCGTCGCTGGATTTCCAGGCTCTGGCGCGCCTGGATGAGCGTCCAGTAGAGGCTGACGACCCGCGTGATGACCTCCTCGACCTTGTCGCGGAACGCCGCGTCGCTCGCGCGGGCGTTGACCCGGGCGATGCGAAGCTGGGCGAGGTTGTACCCCGGCCAGGCGTTGCGAAGCAGGGGCTGGGTGACTTGCAGGACCGCTGTGGGCTCGTAGCGAGTCTTGAGAAGATTGTAAGGGTTGCCGCTGTTGTCCCAGGCGCGGGTCATGGCCCACTGGAGCGAGACGTCCGCTCCGGTAATCGTGTGCCGCTTGACACCCAGCGACCAGTCGCGCTGCTTGCTGATCGACCCGGCGAAGGTGTTGGCCTGCTCGTTCTCGGCGTGGATGCGGTCGGTGGCGCCGAACATCGTGTAGTCGAACGCCGCGGCCGCACGGGCCATGTCCTCGCGAGCGATGGCGGGGTCGTAGCTGACCACGCGGATGTCCAGGCTGTTGGCAAGGCTGCGCAGGATCGCCTGATCGAGCGAAAGCTTGAGGAGTTTGTGATCGCCGGCGACGATCGCAGCCGCACCGCTCCGGGCGCCGACCCGGTAGGTGTCGACCGTGTGGAAGTCGGCCGGGGCGGACCCGTAGACCACGGAGCACGGACCTCTCTTGTCGACCTTGACGACTGGCGCGACCTTGCCGGTGTTCGGGTCCTTCTCGTTGGTCGTGGTGGTTACAACGCGGATAAGGTCCACCTTCTCGGTGCCGTTGTCGTACTTCTCGACCACCTTGTACGTCTCGTCGATCTGCACGACCTTGCTGACGGTCGTGTCTTCCGTCGCCAGCGGCGAGCCGGCGTAAGCCTGGGCGGGCTTGAGCGAGCCGATCCCCGTGACGGCCTGGCGGGGCTGTGCGGCCCGCTCGGCAACGGCTTGCTGATAGCGCCCGATGAGTTTGCTGTCCAAGCCGCCGGGAGAAATGCACCCGCCCAGAGTCGCCGCCATGGCGAAGGTCATCCATGATCCAGCGCGATTCCAGTTCATATGGCAACGTCCTGATAGAGGATTACGATACGGCAGATTATAGATGCCGCCAATGCCATGTCAAACCGATTGCCGATTGCATTTGGCCGGGGGCTGACGAATAATCACGGATGCGCCGCCCCAGGCGCCAAGCCACGAAAGGGCCGCACACATGAGCGTCTTCGACAAAGTATTCAAGGCATACGACATCCGCGGAATCTACGGCGAGCAGATCGACGAGGACCTCGCCTGGAAGATCGGCCACGCCACCGCCCAGTTCCTGCGAAGCCTGCTCAGCGGCTACGAGCGAGGCCAGGCGTCCGCCAACCGGCTGGCCGTCGGCTACGACATGCGCCCGCACAGCAAGCCGCTGGTGGATGCAATGATCGAGGGCATAACCTCCAGCGGGGCGGCGTGCGTCAACATCGGCCTGGTCGACACGCCCATGCTCTACTTCGCCATAAACCACCTGGGGACCTGCGGCGGAATAATGGTGACCGCCTCGCATAACCCCATCGAGTACAACGGGTTCAAGATCTCCGGCGCCAAGGCCAGGCCCGTCGGACAGGCAACCGGACTGGCCGAGATAAAGCACATCGCCTCCACGCTGCGACGCATGCCGCTCAGCGCTTCGATGGCGCCGGTCCAGCAGGTTGACATCTGGCCCGAGTACAAGAAGCACATCCTGAAGTTCCTCAAGCTCTACCGGAAAATGAAAGTCATCGTCGATGCGTCCAACGGCATGGGCGGCAAGATGTTCCCGGCCGTGTTCGACGGCATCGAGAACCTCCAGATCATCCCGCTGAACTTCGAGATCGGCAAGGGCTTCGTCCACCAGCCCAACCCGCTGATCGAGGCCAACCTCCAGATGACCAAGGACGCGGTGCTCAAGCACAAGGCGGATTTGGGAATCTGCATGGACGGCGACGCCGACCGGTGCGTGTTTGTCGATGAGAAAGGCCGGACCATCCGCTGCGACCTGATGACGGCGCTGCTTGCCCCGCACTTCCTGGCCGACAGCCCGGGGGCGATGGTGGTCTACGACCTCCGCTCCAGCCGGGTCGTGGCTGAGGAAATCCGCGCCGCCGGCGGCGCGCCGAGGCGCGAACGGGTCGGGCACTCCTTCATGAAAAAGGCCCTGGCCGACGGGCACGGAGTCTTCGGCGGCGAGCTCAGCGGGCACTTCTACTTCCGAGACAACTACAACTGCGACAGCGGGGCAATCGCCTTCGCCTCGGCGATAACCGTCCTGTGCGAGTCCAACAAGCCATTCAGCGAGATGATCGAGCCGCTCAAACGCTTCAGCCACAGCGGAGAGATCAACTTCGAGGTCGACGACAAGGCCGGCAAGATGAAGGAGATCGAGCAGAAACTCTCCGACGCCCGGATCGACCACCTCGACGGCGTAACCTGCCAGTACGATGACTGGTGGTGCAACGTCAGGCCGTCAAACACCGAGCCCCTGCTGCGCCTGACGCTGGAAGCAAATACGCCGGCCCTGATGAAGAAGAAACTCGCCGAAATCGA
>CAYOBS010000361.1:0-3414 GCA_964402305.1 uncultured Planctomycetaceae bacterium
GCCGCCTCGACGCGCTGCCCGCCCGCCCCGGCCGCCAGGGCCTCCAGCGCGAAGCCCATCAGTTCCGGGGCGCTCAGGTCCGGCTGGCGAGCCTCGATGCGGGCCCATGCCTTTTCGAGCCGCTGCAAATCCGCCCCGCCCGGCTGGGGCGCCGGCGCGGAGGCCGAGATGGCGTTGACCGCCGCCTGGGCCTTCGGCGCAGCATGACTGCCGGAGGCGCCGACGCTGATAACAACCATCGCAAGGAACACCGCTCGCGTCATTGTGTACTCCGCCAAGTCTATAGGTCCTATAGGACCCATAGGACCTATAGGCAAAAAAGACAGTTGCATCTGTCAGACCTTGTAGTCCTGCGGCGACAGTTCCAGCCGTTTGCCGAGCTTCATCGACTCATTCGCCTTCAGGCACGCCACCGCGGCCGCGAAACCGGCCTCGCCGGGGCAGGTGAGTTTCTCGCTGCCGCGGATGGCATTGAAGAAGTTCCGCAGGTGGTGCCAGTAGACGCTCTGGCTGTCCTGGGCTGGGATCGGCCCGTACGCCCGCGTGGCGTATGTTGGTTGTGGCGGGCCGCCGCCTTCCGCAAATGCAATCGGCCCGTACACCCGCGCGCCGTATTCCTGGACC
The DNA here is from genome assembly GCA_964402305.1 of uncultured Planctomycetaceae bacterium. GTDB lineage: Bacteria > Planctomycetota > Phycisphaerae > SM23-33 > SM23-33 > JAUWQU01. Next base: position 625 of record CAYOBS010000361.1, read on the forward strand.
GCCTTGGCCTGGAGCTGCTCTTCCCACGGCGCAAGCGGGGCCGTCACATCCCGCCACAGCCCGCCGCGGGTGGCGATCTCGGAGATCTGAAGCTCGCCCTCGCTCCCGGTGAACATCTCGAAGAAGCCGCCCATCTCCGTGGTGTTGTTGATCTCGTATGTGCCGCGGACCCTGGTCTTGCGCGCGGACCAGTCGTAATCCCACTCGTAAACGCCCGATATGTTGTCGTACAGCTCGTAGTAGTCGTAGTAATCCCGCCCGCCCGCGGCGTAGACGCTCGTCGGCAGGGCGTGCAGGAACCAGTTGAACACGTCTATCTGGTGGCTGCCCAGGCTGGCCATCTCGCCGGGCGCGAACTTCGCGAAGTACCGCCAGTTGCAGAACTGCTCCATCGACTCGAAGCCGTACTCGGCCAGGCGGGCTTTGTCGATGGTGAACTTCTCCGGCCAGGTTACCTTGTCCCGCCGGTGCCCGTGCCACTGGGCCGCGACGTGCGTGATCCGCCCCAGGGCCTTCTGGTCGTCGATATATTCCAGCGCCCGCATGTATCGCAGGTTCGAGCGGTGCTGGCGCCCCACCTGGAGGCACTTGCCGGCCTTGCCTGCCGCCTGGACGATCCCGCGGCAGTCGGCGATCGTCAGGGCCATCTCCTTTTCCAGGTAGACGCCTGCCCCGGCGGCCAGGCACGCTATCGCCTGCTCGGCGTGGAAGCCGTCCGGCGAGGCGATGATGACCGCGTCGAGGCCCTTCTCCTTGGCCAGCATGTCGCGGTAGTCGACGTACTCGTTGACGGAGTGCTTGTATTTTCGCAGCAGCCTGGCCGCATAATTGCGGCTGTAGTCCCAAATGTCGCAGACCGCCCTGAACCTTAGGCTGGGCAGCTTCATGCACTGGAACACCAGTTGCCGCCCGTGGTCGCCGGCGCCGATGATGGCGACGTTGAGCACGGGCACATTCCCGGCCGGGGCGCCAGCCGGGGCAGGCCCGCCGGCCGGAGCCGGAGCGCCCGTCGCGGGGGCAGGCCCCACCGGGGCGGACCCCGACGGGGCAGGCTCCGACGGGGCAGGCTCCGACGGGGCAGGCTCCGACGGGGCAGGCCCCGACGGGGCGGTCTGGCCCAGCGCCCGGCCCGCCGTCGCGGCGGCAAGACCCGCCGCCGTCGCCGTCCTGAGCAGGTCCCGACGTGTCATCTTCGCCATGAGACAGTCTCCCATATGTGCCGCCGCCCGATGCGCCGCGCCGCTCCACAGCAGCACGCATGCCAGGGCGTCACGATAATTCCTACCCCTCCAGCATACACGACGGCCAAGATCAAAGGAAATGCCCGTGCGGCAACTGCGCCAGGACTTTGCTGTCACTAGTGCCTTCGTGGCGTTGTAGTACTAAACGGCCCTTGCCATCCGGCCCTCTGCGCGGGATTGTAGGGGGCGAGGTGAGTTCATGGGCACGACGCAAACGGTTAAGCTGTCGCGGCAGGACCTGGACATACTCCGCCGCCTGGGCGAGCGGAAGGCGCAAATCGCCGCGACGTCCGTCAACGCCGAGCGGCGGGCGGCGTGGTACGCGCACGACGCCGGCGGGCCGTCGGCCCGGCCAATGGTCCTGGCAGAGATCTTCGGCGTGCGGGACCCGCACCCGCCCCTCGACGACGCCGACCTCCGCTGCCGCGACGAATGGGCGCGCCGCATCGAACGCTCGCTCATCCAGCAGATATACCAGTTCGACCCGCTCAAGGACGACCACGTCGTCGAGCCGTGGATGCAGATCAACTGGAAGGTCAAGGTCAGCGATTACGGCGTCCAGGCCATCGTCCACACCTCCGACGCCGACGTGACGCTCGGCGCGCGGAACTGGGACCCGCCCATAAAGGACATCGACGCCGACTTCGCCAAGCTCCATCCGCGGACCTACAGCGTCGACCGCGACGCCACCGCCGCAGAGGTCGAGCGCCTCGGCGAGGTCTTCAAGGGCATCCTGCCGGTGAGAATCCGCGGCAAGTTCTGGTGGTCCATGGGCCTGACCTGGCCGGCGATAGACCTGATCGGCCTGGAAAACCTCATGCTGTTCATGTACGACAACCCCCAGGGCCTGCACCGGCTGATGGGCTTCCTCCGCGACGACCACCTGGCATACGCCCAGTGGCTCGAAGGCGAGGGACTGCTGACCCTCGACAACGAGAACGATTACCTCGGCTCCGGCTCGATCGGCTACACCCGCGACCTGCCGGCGCCGGACTACCGCCAAGGCGGCCCGGTCCGGCTGACCGACCTGTGGGTCCTGTCCGAGAGCCAGGAAACCGTCGGCGTCGGGCCGGAACTGTTCGAGCAGTTCATCTTTCCCTACCAGTTGAGCCTCGTCGAGCGATTCGGCAAGTGCTACTACGGCTGCTGCGAGCCGGTGAATAACCGCTGGCACATCCTCAGTCGGCTGCCCAACCTCGCCCGCGTCAGCGTCTCGCCGTGGGCGGATGAAGATTTCATGGCCGCGGCGTGCGGCCGGCGCTGCGCCTACTCCCGCAAGCCCAACCCCACGCAGATCTCAACCGGGCGGTTCGACGAGGCCGCCATCCGCGCCGACCTGCGCCGCACGCTGGAGGCGACGGGCCGCCACGGCTGCCGGACGGAGATCATCATGAAGGACGTCCACACCCTCCACGACGAGCCCAACCGGCTCGCCCGGTGGGTGGAACTGGCAAGGCAAGAGATCGACCGTTGTGGTAGCCGGTAGTCAGTAGCCGGTAGCCAGTAGCCGGTAGCCGGTAGCCGGTATCCGAGGCTGTCCGATAATTCA
>CAYOBS010000362.1:0-3407 GCA_964402305.1 uncultured Planctomycetaceae bacterium
GGTTGGCCCTATGAAGGCGGCGGGTACTGGTTCGACGGGCTGGCGAGGCTGGGCTACGCAATGCACGACGACTCGCTTATCAACCAGGCCAAGACTCGCTTCGACGTCATCATCAACAACATGAACGACAACGGGATCCTGTTCCTCTGGTGGCTGAACAAGAACAATCCCGAGGACCTCAGGGCGGCCGAGGGAAGGCACTACCGCGAGAGCGAATGGCCGGTCTGGTCCAGCGGGCTCCTTGGCCGGGCTTTGGCGGGGTACTACGCGGGCTCCGGCGACCAGCGTGCGCTGCGGGCCCTGGAATCAGCCTACAGCAACAGCACTGGCTGGGCCACAATGGAATGCTGGGGCGTCTCGAACGCCTGGCCGGCCTATCAGACCTACATGTGGACCGGAAACAGGAAGATCGAGCAAGCCCTCAACGAGTTCTTCAGCAAACCAGGCGACGAGAAGAAGAACTGGTCCTACCAGCGCTATCGACGAAAGCCTGACGAGAAGCCCGGCGCCGAGAAGCCCGATCACGTAGTGCATTTCCTCGAGACGACCGCCGCCGCGGCGGTGGGATACCTGTGGACCGGCAAGAGCGAGTACCTCGAAGCGGTGCTTGCCTGGTACGACTTCGTCGAACGCGGCTGCAGGCAGCCTTTTGGGGTGATCGTTGCGGACGAGTTCTACGGCCCGACGGGCGCGTTTCGATCCACCGAGACCTGCGATGTTTCTGCGTCGATCTGGAGCCACATCCTGCTGCTGGGCATCACCGGCCAAGGCGCCATGGCCGACAACGTGGAACGGGCGTTCTTCAATGCCGGCCCGGCGACGGTGTCGCGGGACTTCAAGACCCACGTCTATTTCCAATCGCCCAATCGAATGGCCGACAAATCGCTGCCGCGCCCCGGTATCGGCGCTCAGCGATACTTGTCGATGAGGGCGGTGGCCCGGATGGTGGCATTCGTATCGGGATAGCTTTTGACCAAGGTCTGCCAGCCTGACACGAGGCCCTGCAGGACGGCCCTATTCTGGCGCCTGAAGGCTTCGGATTTCACATCGCTGGAGCCTGGAACCGGTCTTAGAGTGCCTTCCAGAGCCATGATCTGCTGCAGTATCGCCAGGGCCTGGAGCTCCTTCTTGACCTTGGGGTTCTTCTTCAGCGCTTCCGACGCGGTCTTCGCCTGGGTGCCGATGTCGCTGCCGGAGAACTTCTTGGCGACCAAGTCCAGCTTGGGAATGGCGCTGGCCGGATCGACATCCTTATCGAGCAGGGCGTCGTCGAGCATGGACTGGGCGCCCGAGGTCAGAGCGGTGAGCATGGCGGTCGCCTCGGCGGCTTCGGCGGCATCCGTGCTGTCCTTCTTGGTGGCCAGGGTCTTGAAGGCACCGCCCAGGTTCCGGCCAGCCTGTATCTGCTTGGCCAGCGACGCCAACTTGACGTAGGGACCGGGTCCGGTCAGGGCGGTGACCTGCTCGCGTAGCATCTTGGTCATGGCCTCGGCAAAGGCTTTGCCGATAGGCGCAAGGATTTTTGCGGCACCGAGATAATGATACCCGCCATTGGAAACGCCGGCCTTGAGACGCGTCTGCTCCTCTGGTGTCAGGGTCTGCTTTGCTTCTGCCTTATCTGCCAGGGCACTCAGATCGTCATCCCAGAAAGGTGCGGTCTGCACCGCCACCACGTTGCCTTGAAATTCAGGCAGCAACGCGGGAGCTGCCATGGCTTGGCGGAAGCTCAGCTGTTCATCGCCTGCCTTCAAACCGCCCAACCCCATGACGCCGATCACGAAGGGCATCTTTGGTGCCGATAGATCCTTGCGCACATCGCGGATGAATTGCGCCAGCAGTTTACTATACAGGCCGTACCCGTCGTGATAAACGGTGTGGTTGATGATATCGTTGAAGCCCTGAAACCAGACAAAGCCGGCAACTTCGTAGCCCCGGCTCGGATCGTAACCCGGCACCACCCGTTTGATGTCGCCCAAAACCTTCCGCACATGTGCGATCATGGCGTTATAGATCACACCGGTGTTTTTGATCTTTTCGGCCTTGGCCTTTTCCAATTCATCCTTCTTCCCATTGTACAGGGACAATTCGTAGTCACTCCACACATAGGGTCCGGAGCCGGGCGAACGGAATTCGGTGTTCAGATCCCTACCGCCCCACGCGGTCTTGATGAGCAGGATGGGTTTGCCCAGGGCCTTCTCCATGTAGATGCCGAAGGTGAACTCGGGGCCTATGTTATTGCCTGGACCACCGAAACCGGCGGTGAGCAGGCCATGTTTCTCGGTCATGTCGTCCCAGGTGTTCCCCAGGCAGCCTATCGACGAGATCCAGACCTTCTGGCTCACCCGCGGCGATCCGTCGGGAGCAAGCATCTCCTTGAGTATGGCCGCGGTCACGGGATCGGCCTTCATGGAATCGAAGGTCGATACGTTCCCGTACCCCACCATGTTCGACTGTCCGGCGAGGATGAACACCTTCAACGGTTCGCCGGCCGCCAAGTCGCCGAAGCCGGCCATCAGGGTCAGCATCGCGGCGATGACCAGGAATTTGGTGTTATGGAGGATGCTGTTCATAAGGTTCCTTGCAGGGCTCACTTTTAGTCGAACAATAAAATCAAGTAGGCATTATATCAGAGACCATGTCATGTCATTTGTCAAGAGATAAAACCCCCCGCCCCCCGGTCGCCGCGGCGGACCCGCCGGCCCGAGGGGTACCCGCAAAATCAAATTTCCTATCAGTAAAATCAAAATCACAAATCACAAAATCAACAAAATAAATCAAAAATAAATCAGGGGTAAGTCAAATCAGGGGACAAATCAGGGGACAGCATACGCAATTCGGTTCGCGCAATCCTTGCGGGAAATCCCTTGCGGGAAATCCGGAAATCCGGGGACACCATACGCGATTCGGGTCGCGCAATCCTTGGGAAGTCCATTGAGTCGTTGTGGCTGGCGGAGAGGCGCAACGTCGTAGCATGGCCATCCTGGCCATGAGCCTGCCTGCCGGCAGGCAGGTCCCACGGGCATCTTGCCCGTGGTTCTCGGCCCGGAACAGGGGCAAGATGCCCCTGCGACTCACGGGCAAGATGCCCGTGCTACGCGACAGGCAGGTGCGGCAAGCCCTCGCCCCTCTTGACACCGCGACCCGCCATTGCGAGGCCCTCGCAACCCACCCACTCATCTGCCGGGCCCAAGCCCGGCCGCCAAGGCTCCCTGTTCGCCGAAGAAGGAAATCCTGACTCACGGCGCACCCACGAAGTGGATCCCGACTTCCTCGAATTCCTCCGCCGCGAGGACATCGACGAGCCCGAGCCGGTCTGGGAGCCTTGAAAAACGCCAATGCCAATCCGAAATCCGCTCAAACTTCCCGGTTTTTCCGCAAGCCTTTTCATAGCAGGTCCCTCCGCAGGT
>CAYOBS010000363.1:0-3406 GCA_964402305.1 uncultured Planctomycetaceae bacterium
CGCATTACTTGAGAATATCCCCGCCGGCCGGCAAAGGCAACGGCCAAGCCGCGCCCTGATGCAAGTTTGTGTGCAGCTCGTTCTCCCGCATACGTGCTCAGCGACGGCATGTCCCCTATGTTCTCTTCTAGCCCCAAGCGCCCGCCAGATGGTGGGACTATATGGAGTGCGGTGGCAGAGTCCCGCAGGGACGGCGACACCGCTTTCGCTGGGGCCGTGGCAATGTGTTGCGCACAGGCGCGATCGAAAGCGGTCCCGGCGCGCCGGGAGCGTCCCGGCGCGCCGGGACTCTGCCGCCGCACTCCATAAGCCCCCGCCACCACCGAGGCTTCATGTGCCTTCGGCTGGCCAACCCCCCCCGCCGACATGCTGATAAGAAATACCGCGCCCAACCGACGACTTCAGGCGGCAACCGTGTTAGAACGTGTATGAAAACGTGTCATGGGCCGACGGCTGCGGTCGGCAGATATGCAGGCTTTAAGACCAAAGAAAGGCAACCAAGATGATTAAGATGGTCAAGACAACCAAGACAAACGGTATGAAGATTCTGATCGCGGCCCTGGCCGCAACGTGCATTATCGCCGCTGGTTCCCCCGCTATGGCGGCCGTGAGAATGCCGGCCGTGTTCAGCGATAACATGGTCGTCCAGGCAGGCATGCCCGTGCCCGTATGGGGCTGGGCGGCCGCGGGCGAGAAAATCACCGTCACGTTCGCCGGGCAGAAGCAAACCGCCGCCGCCGGCGCCGACGGCAAGTGGATGCTCAAGCTCGACGCGATGAAGGCCTCCTCCACGCCGGCACAGATGACCGTAACCGGCCCCGACGGCCAGGCCGTCAACATCGGCAGCGTCCTGGTCGGCGAGGTCTGGCTGGGCTCGGGCCAGTCCAACATGGAAATGGGCGTCGGAGGCTGCCTGGACGTGGATAACGTCGCAGCCGATGCCAACTATCCCGCCATCCGCATGTTCACCGTCCAGAGACGCCCCTCCGGCGAGCCGATGGACGACGTCATCGGCACGTGGGTCGTGTGCGGCCCACAGACCGTGCGGGGTTTCTCGGCCGCGGCGTACTTCTTCGGCCGGCGGATCCATAAGAACCTCGGCGTGCCCGTCGGGCTTATTCACTCATCGTGGGGCGGCACCCGCATCGAGCCGTGGACGCCGCCGTGCGGGTTCGCGGCCGTGACGGAACTTAAGGACCTCGCCCAGCAGGTAGCCGACGCCCCGGCCGGGTATCGCAAGCAGGTGGCCGCGACTATCGGCGCGATCGAGGCCTGGCTGCCCAAGGCCAAGAAGGCCCTGGCTCAAAACGCCACGGTCCCGCAGGCCCCTGCCATGCCCAAGCACCCGCTGGACGGCTCCGGCGATCCGACGGGCCTCTACAACGGCATGATCCACGGGCTGATCCCCTACGCCTTCCGCGGCGCGCTGTGGTACCAGGGCGAGAGCAACGGCGGCGAGGGCGAGAGCTACTTCCACAAGATGCAGGCCCTCATCGGCGGCTGGCGGCAGCTGTGGGGCGAGGGCAACTTCCCGTTCTACTTCGTCCAGCTCGCGACATTCAAGGCCCCCAACGACAAACCCGAAGGTGGCGACGACTGGGCCAAGGTCCTGGAGGCTCAGGCGTTCAGCCTCAGCATCCCCAACACGGGCATGGCCGTGCTCAGCGATCTCGGCGACGCTGGCAACATCCACCCCAAGAACAAGCAGGACGTCGGCGAGCGCCTTGCCCTGTGGGCCCTGGCAAAGGACTATGGCAAGAAGGACCTGGTCTACAGCGGGCCGATATTCAAGAGCGCCAAGGTCCAAGGCGCGACCATGGTCATCAGCTTCGACAACGTCGGTGCCGGCCTGATGGTCGGCAAGAAGGACGGCCTGGCCCCCGCGCAGGAAGTCGCCGATGGCGCGCTCAAGGGATTCTCCATCAAGGGCGACGACGGCCAGTGGTACTGGGCCGACGCGAAGATCGTCGGGGCCACGGTAGTGGTCTCCAGCGAGAAGGTCGCCAAGCCCGCGGCCGTGAGGTTCGCCTTCACCACCAACCGCGCCCACTGCAACTTCTACAACAAGGAAGGCCTCCCCGCCGTCGGCTTCCGCACCGATACCGAGTGGACGCCGAAGGGCGGAAAGTAGCGGTAGTCCCGGCGCGCTGGGATAGCCGGGAAAAGCAAAAGGCGGAACCTGCCTGCCGGCAGGCAGGCCGGGAACCGGGAACCTGTAATTGGCAGCCCGAGGCCTGCTCGCTTCAGCGAGCAGGGCAGTTGGCAGCGATGCGTTCTTAAACCCCTCCCCCTTGACCCCAACGGGGCAGGCGGGGGAGGGTGGCCCTTCAGGGCCGGGTGAGGGTGTCGGCCCACCGTCGCCTCTAAAAATAGTTGCCTGTCACTGTTTTTGCCTATTTTTGCAGGCTCGCGCGGAGTTTTCGCCAGGCGGCCATCGAGTGGGCCAGGTGCTCGCGGGCGTCGCCGCCGATGCCGTAGCATTGCAGGCCGACAGGGCCTTTGTAGCCCACGGCCTGGAGCATCCGCAGCAGGCCGGCCAGGTCGAAGCCGCCCTCTCCCAGCGGGGCGATCCACGCGCCCTTGCCCGCGGCAACATCCGCGCCGGTCGGCGAGCCGTTGATGCTCACCGCCATCAGCCGCGGGCCTGCCTTAGCGAGCACGGCCGGCAGGTCCTTCTCGTCGCCGGTCTTCAGGAAGTGGCACAGGTTGAACATGACGCCGACGTTTGGCCGATCCACCTTGTCGGCCACGTGGATGGCGTCGCCAACCTTCTCCAGCCAGTTGCCCACGTGCGGGTACAGCACCACCCTGACGCCGAAAGGCTGGGCGAGGCCCGCAATCTCCCGCAGCAGTTCGACGGCCCGCTCGTCGCCGGACTGGTCGCCGGGCTTGAGCCCGCTGGCGAGCAGCGCAAGCATCGTGGGCCGGCCCTTGAGCAGCGGAAGCACTTCCTTGAGCTTCGGGTCGTAAGGCTGGCTGGCGCCCGGCGCGACGTTCAACCGGACGTATATCTGGTAGAGCGTCAGCCCGGCGGCATCGAGCGTCTTGATCCGCTCGGCGACCTTGTCCAGCCAGAGGTGCCCCGCCCCCGAATAGCCAAGGTCCTTGAGCATCTCGGCCTGCTGGGCGAGTGTGCGTTTCCTGGCGTCGTGGGTGTCCATGCAAAGGGCGAACAGCGGCCAGTCGCCCTGCCGGAGAGCCGGCGCCGGCTGGGTCGCCGCCGAAGCCGGCGACAAAGTCGCCACCGAAGCCGACACGACTGAACCCCGCGACACCGCGACACAAAGCAAGGCGACAACGCCCGCCGCCATCGCCGACTTGACCAGTCCCCGAAGATTCTTGTGCAATGTCATATCAGTCTCCAGCGAAGAAGGCTACAGGCTACAGTCCTTGTCTCCACACGCAC
>CAYOBS010000364.1:0-3375 GCA_964402305.1 uncultured Planctomycetaceae bacterium
GCTTCGCCTCTCCCGGCGCGCCGGGATGGCAGGCAATCCGCAATCCGCAATGAGCAATCGGTTGGTCCCCAATCCCCAATCCGCAATGAGCAATCGGTTGGTCCCCAATCCCCAATCCCCAATCCGCAATCCGCAATCCGCAATCTGCCTCCTCACGCCCCCGCGCGGGTGGCCAGCGGGTGGGTGCGGTCGTAGATTTCCTTGAGGTGCCGGCTGGTGATGTGCGTGTATATCTGTGTGCTCGATAGGTTCGCGTGGCCGAGCATCTCCTGCACGCTTCGCAGGTCGGCCCCGGCGTCCAGCATGTGGGTGGCGAAGCTGTGCCGCAGCACGTGCGGGCTTATGTGGACGTCGATGCCGGCGGCAAGCAGGTAGCCGTCGAGCTTGCGGCGGATCGAGCGGTCGCTCAGGCGCCGGCCGAACCGGTTGACGAACACCGCCCCGCGCGGCTCGATGCCCGACTCGGCCTTGCGCATCGCGAGGTACGCGTCGATCGCCTCGATTGCCTTGGCCCCCAGCGGCACCATGCGTTCCTTGCGGCCCTTGCCGCGTATCCGCAGCACCTCGCCGAGCTCGTCGAGGTCCTCGGTGTCAAGGCCCGTCAGCTCGCTGATGCGAAGCCCGGCCGAGTATATCGTCTCGAGTATCGCCCGGTCGCGCGAGCCTGGCAGGCAGGATGTGTCGGGCGCGGCCAGCAGGGCGTCGATCTGCTGGACGTCGAGGAACTTCGGCAGCCTGCGGTCCTGCCTGGGGGTGCGAAGCACGCTGACGGGCGAGGCCTCGACCGCGCCCGTGCGGACGAGGTACTTGTAGAAGCTCCGCAGCGACGCCAGCTTGCGGGCCACGGTCGACTTGGAGTAGCCACTGTTGCGCATCATCGCCAAAAAGCCGCGGACATCCATCGGCTGGATGGCGAGCATGGCCTGCTCGATCCGCGGGCAGTCAAGCTCCTGCTCCGGCGGCAGTTCGTCGGCCGTAAGATCCTCGCCGGGCCCGGCGGCCAGGTATCGGGCGAACTGGACGAGATCGGCCGAGTAGGAACGTACGGTGTGGGCGGAGAAGTTCCGCTCGGCGTCGATGTAGTCCAGAAACCGGTTGATCGTGGGCAGAGTAAGCAATGTTCGGTGCCGGGAACGTCAAAAGGTCAAAAGACCTGTTCGTCGGTCGGGCTCATGGCCCGCAAGCAGTCGGCCGCGGTATTCCGGGTGACCTGGAAGCTCAGCGTGGCCGCGTCCAGCCAGTCGACGGGGCTGCTGTCGCTCTCGGCCAGTTCCATGATGGCGTCGAGCATGTCGTCCTCGCCGCCGGGGCTGTAGCGGAAAACGTACTTGTGTCCGCCCTTGACGAGACAAAGCGTTCGTGTGGTCATCTCTCGCGTCCTGCTTCTGGCGATAAGTCCAATGCAAGGGCGGCGATAGACGCGCCGCCCGCCGATCCGTTCTTCCTTTCCGGTTATCGGACACTTGGCCGAAAGACTGAAACAATAGTTGGCGGCGCATAAACCGGGCTTCATCGACGCGGGGGTTTAATATGGTATACTCACGGGCTGGTTGCAGTTAGAAGGTAGTACCAATGGCTGAATCAGAAGATAAAAACGCCGAAACTCCGACTTCGCGGGACCTTGCCAAGGCCGGCGAGCCGGTCGAGGCCGGCAATTCGGAAATCGTGGCTGGCGCCGGGGCCAATCCGCAGACCGGCCAGCCGCACGAGGCGACCCAGGACGGCTCCGGCCACAACGAGTACGGCCAGTACGAGGAAGACTGGCAGGAAGCCCAGGGCCAGAGCCAGAACTCCGACGACACCTGGGCCGATGCGGACCAGGAGGAACACGAGAACGGCTACAACTATGAGCGCCTGGGCGAATCCAAGGACGATGACGAGTATGAGGACGAAGATGAGGAGGATGATGATGAGGACGAGGATGACGACGGGGACGATGACGAGGAGGATGAGGATGAGGATGAGGACGGCCAGCGGAAGATGACGCTGATCGAGCACCTCGATGAGCTTCGCACGCGGATCATCCGGGCTCTTATCGGCCTGGGTGTCGGCATGGTCATCGCCCTGATCCTGAGCCAGCCCGTGCTTCAGATCATCGAAAGGCCGTTCAAGCTGGCTGTGGGCAAGTCGCTGACCTACACCGACATGATGGTCCCGTTCAACGTGTACATGCAGATAGCGCTATACATGGGCCTTGTCATCGGCGCGCCGTGGATATTCTACCAGATCTGGATGTTCATCGCGGCCGGGCTCTACAAGCACGAACGCAAGTACGTCGTCTACGCCGTGCCGTTCTCGGCCAGCCTTTTCATAATGGGAGCAATGTTCTTCCTGTTCTACGTCAGCCCGATGCTGCTGAAGGCCTTCAACATCTTCAACGAGTGGATGGGCGTCGAGCCGATGGTGACGCTGGATAACCACGTTACCTTCATGACCAACATGATGCTGGTCTTCGGCTTCTGCTTCCAGATGCCCATCGCCGTGCTGATTCTGGGCAAGATGGGCCTGGTGACCGTCAAGACGCTTAACCGGTACCAAAAACACATGATCGTGGCCATCCTGATCCTGGCGGCCGTGCTGACCGGGCCGAGCCCGCTGGACCAGATCGCCCTTGCCATCCCGATGTGGATGCTCTACGAACTCGGCGTGCTGCTGGTCTACTTCCTCGTTGAAAAGAAACGCCGCGCCGAGGATGCGGCCATGGGATACAAACCGATCGAGGATTAACACGACAGCGCAACTTAGGCTCAAGCTAAGGCGCTGGCGGCGTCGGTAAGTTCTTCCGACCCACGAGGTTGGAAGGAGATCGACATGGATGCGATTCTTATAAAAAGTATGGGCAAGGAACTGAAGCATTTTGTGGCTGAGTTCGACGACTGCTTTGGCCGTCGCGAGCCTCGCCGGCACATGCGGGCCTACATCCGAGGCCAGTTGTCGGACCTGCCCCGAAAGAGCGCCGAGCCCATCGCGCTGGCGGCCAAGATACCCCCGCGGAACCTTCAGTAGTTCCTCAACAACGCCGCCGACGACGATGAGCGAATGCGAGACCACACCCAACGGATCGTCGCCCGGGACCATGCTCACCCGCAGGCCATCGGGACCATTGACGAGTCGGGCAACCCCAAGAAGGGACGACACACCGCCTGCGTTAAACGGCAATGGTGCGGCCACTCCGGCAAGGTCGACAACTGCGTCATGGCGGTCCACATGGGGTACGTCGCCGGCGATTTCCAGTGTCTGCTGGACAGCGATCTGTTCCTGCCCGAGGACTGGGCGAACGACCCCCAACGCCGGGCCGCTGGCGATGGGCATCGACGTCGATCAACTGCCGTCATGTATTCCGAAATATCCATGAGTTAAGTTGCGCTGTGGTGG
>CAYOBS010000365.1:0-3371 GCA_964402305.1 uncultured Planctomycetaceae bacterium
CAGGTCCTCATCCTCGCGCTGTTTTCGATGACGCTGCTGGCCGGCGTGATGTTCTACGTCTACAACGTCGGCGACCAGGTCAACCGCCGGCTGGAGATGCAGGGCGCCGCCGACGCCGCCGCCATCAGCGGGGCCGACTGGATGGCGCGGAACATGAACGTCGTGGCCATGAACAACGTCGCCATGGTCAAGATGATCGCCGAGGTGCCGATACTGGACGCCCAGCCCCTGGCGTCGGCGATGGCGCTGGCGGAGGTCACCCAGTGGGAGTTGGCCCTGGCCAACCTGATCCAGCAGCCGCGGGTTGACCCGAACATAAGCCCGGCCACCGAGCAATATCTGCGGGACGGGATCGAGTCGCTGCGGTCTCGGATGGCGGTGCAGCGCGACATACTCCAGGCGTACGCCCCGACGATCAACCTGCCGAACTTTGACATGGAGGAGATAACGCACTACTCGCGTCGCGGCTTGGCGCCGGGGGACCGCCCGCACGGCATGTTGTGGCGTGCCGCCAAGACCATGCAGGACTTCAGCACGGCGGCCTGGGAGTCCAGCGGCGTCCTGGCCCAGCAGCGCGCGGTGTGGATGGCCAAGAATGACTCGGCCACGGCGGCGTTCATCGTTCCGATCCGCCCGGAGATGCCCGCCAAGCTGGGGCAATACGAGGACTTCATGCCCCCGATTCGCGGCATGGAGAGGGTTCGCAACGATTACGGCGTGATGGAGACCTCGGGCGGACGCGGCGGGGCGATACCGGACTTCGTGTACCCGCACCGGCTTGGCCCGTGGGCGAGGCTGCTCAAGTGGCGGGACTACGAGTCGGAGTTTATCCAGACCGGCAGCGTGTGGGTTCCCGGCGCCGAGGGGGCGGGGCAGACTCGCGGCGGCAAGGGGCGCCCCGGCGGCGGCGGGCGGACCGTCGGCCGATCCGCCATGCAGCGCAGCGACAACGGACACGCCGGCCACATGAGGGCGACCGGTTACCACGAGCTTGAGGGCTACACCACCTACGGCCCCTACGAGTGGGCCAGGAGGCAAATCCACCACTGGTCCAGGGGCTACAGCAACCAGGATCCGGGCAAGCTGCGCGACACGTTCTACTACGAGTACACGGACCGCATCTCGCGGATGAAGCTCAACTACATGTTCCCGGCCGGGGCGGGCGAGGACACGATCACCACGGAGATACACTACCCCAACTGGATCGTCCCGTACCCGCAGTGCAAGGCCATTGGCGACGACCCGGCCAACCAGGTGACCAGCACGCTGGTGTACGTGGTCGAGATCGCCTCGAAGTACCCCGAGGGCGACGGGATGTTCATGACCCCGGGCACGTTCCGCACCAACGGCGACTACCCGATAGCGATCTGGTACGGCGGCTGGGAGGATCCGGGCAGGTGGCGCCTGCCGCAGGTGTCCAACTACGTCTGGAAGGACCAGTTCTCCTACGAGACGACCGAGGACAACCAGTTGGGCATCGTCAAGCAGATGATCCCGCCGGGCGCGGCGGACGGCGAGTTGGTCTGGCAGCCGGTGTATCTGTACGCGTGGTACTTCTTCGGCGGCATAGATGCCGGCGGCATGCACGAGGTGTCCAACCCGGCCAACTGGGAATCCGGCGACCCGCTGCCCGCGCCGATCCTGCTGGACACGGCCACGGGCGACTACGGCGGCTACGACCCGGACGTCGGCTGGAGGCGACAGCGGTTCACTTACCTCGGCGTGGCGCGCAAGGAGATGAGCGCCCCGTTCTGGCCGGCGCGGTTCCAGAACCTCAGCCCCATCAAAGGCACCCTGACGGTGGCCCAGGCCAAGGTCTTCAACAGCAGGAGCTTTGACCTCTGGACGCAGGACTGGCAGGTGCAGTTGATGCCCGTGACAAAACTCCTGCCGGCAGGCGACGGCGAAGCCGGCGAAGCCTGGGTCGCGCGCATGGAAAGCGGCGTCGGCGACGCCGACAGCGCCAAGGTGGACGCCGCGGAAATCGAGACCGCGATAAAATATATTTCCTCGCTGGACCCGGAGATGGCCCGGCTGTTCATGAACCACTGACACGTGTGCAAAGGTTGCAGAAAGAAACGTAACCACATGAACACCAGAAACCCAGTTTTTGCCGCCAGGCGCCGGACTCCAAGGAGCAGGCGCGGCGCGGCGATGGTCGAGACCGCCATGTGCATCCCGCTATTCGGGTGCATACTGGTCGGCACGATGTTCCTGGGCTGGGCGATGATGGACCAGCAGCAGGTCAAGACGGCCGCACGGTACGTCTCGTGGCGGGTCGCCAACAGCGGCGCCTGGACGTACCAGGCCGTGGACCCCAACGACGACGCCAACGACCCGACGTGGTCCGACGACCCGGATTACCCGGGCCTCAACCACCTGTTATTCCGGGATGAGGCGATCGACGTCAGCGTCTCGCGCGGCGGCGGACGGAACGACGAAGTTGAAGACCTTGCGGACGCCGCCAGTGGGAAAAGCGACTATGCCGGGGAGTTTGCCGACAAACTGCTGGTCAACCCGTATCCGGACCACTCGGTCTTCCCGCGGGCCCAGGGGGCGTCGGTCTCGGCCCAGTTCGGCACCGACGTCAATGCCTTCAAGAAGTACAAAGGCGCTATTCGCGCCTACCACATCCGCGACGGCGTGGAGTGGCGGCGAAACGAGGCCGGGTGCCGCTACGTTACCCGCAAGCAGTTCCTGGACGACCTCGACCAGGTGCTGCTGGCGGTGCCCGATCCAGGCGCGGAAATGGGGAAGATGATCCGGAATACCTACGTCAACGGGTGGTGATGACCCGATGGCTGAGAATACTCCTTTGACAGAGGCCGCCGGGCGGCGAAGACAGGCTCGGCGGACCGTGCTTGTCTTGTCCCTGATGGTCCTGGCTGTCCTGCTGGCATGGGCAGGCGGGCGGATCGTGAAGGACTCGCTCGTCTCGGCCCGCCGCGGCCAGAGCGGGGCGATTCGGTCCGGCCCGGCGACGCGCCCGGGCAGCGACGAGCCGTTCAAGTTGAATCAGCCGCTGGCGGCATCGGGGCTGGTGCCGTTCGACGGCGACCCGGCCGGGGTCGCGCCGCCGCGCGGCTGCCGCCGGCTTTACGGCTTCCAGTGCCGAAACGACCTGGACATCGAGCGGCAGGTCAGCTACGAGATGGCGGGCGAGCCGGATGCCGCGGCGGGGTATTACGCGGGGCGGCTTGCCGGGCTTGGCTACCAGGTGCTCAAGGACGGCGTCTCGCCCGACGGGCGAAGGACGCTTGTTTTCGGGAAACTTGACGGATGGGTCACGGTGTCCTTGCGTAAAGACGCGCGAAATGCGAAAATGGTCAGCATAGTAGTTGTTGCCGTGACGCCGACGGCGCCGGCGACGC
>CAYOBS010000366.1:0-3364 GCA_964402305.1 uncultured Planctomycetaceae bacterium
CACGGGGCCAGGAGGATGTCGTCGAGGATGAATGCCATGTTCAGTCGTCCCAGGTAATGACAAGCTCCAGGAAATTGCACGGAGGCAAGGGGCCGACGCACCGCAATTTCACTTTGCCCGCCTGCACGGTCTCGAAGGCGGACAGGACGGCCACGACGCTCTCCTGCCGCGATTTCTCCACCAGGAGCGCCAGGTTCGCGAACATCGGATCGCCGAAGGTCTTGTTCTTACGGAAGTCTGTCGCCATCGGCCTCAGGCGCCGCATCAGGGCGGCCTCCGTGCCGCATTTCCTGGCCTCCAGGGCTTGCTTGACCCTCTCGCCCAGCTTGATCTGGCCGGTCACGTTCGTCGGGGCCTTGAGCGCGGCCCCCCGGTCGCCGGCGGGCAGCAGCTTCTTACGCAGCGATTGGATCTCCGGGCTGCTCTCCACGATGTCCCGGAATACCGCCTCCATGTTTGTCCACAGGCCCTTGACGCCGACCTCCACGAGGGGGCGCATGGTCGTCAACAGGCCGAGGATCTCGTCCCTTCTGGCAACAAGCACGCGGTCGATGATCCGCTGCGCAGCCGTGCTCTTGCCCTTGTCTTCGGCAATCGTGTTGAACCGGACTGGCAGGACAGTGTGGCCGCGCTGCATGACCGCTTCCATCACCCGTTGGTGCGCCAGAGCGTTGCCGCGCGAGATTTCCAGTTTCTCCCGCGCCGTGGCGCTGACGACGGCGGCAATGCCGTTATGGGGCACGGCAAACACTTCCGATTGTCCGTCGATGCCTTTTTGTAAAAAGGGGCCAAAACTGCCGGGCACGTCGCTATCGATGACGCAATAGATGTAGCGTCGCGGCGCCCGCGGCTTGTCCGTGGTGGAACAAGCCGGTTCGGCTTCAATGCGCGGTGTGTCGGTTAGTGTGGCCGTGGTCATCTTCGTTTTCTTCCCGTTACGCCGCCGCGGCCCCGACGCAATTGCCGCGCCGAGACGGATCTCGCCCCGTGGACACTCTCGGACCGGCCCCTTTTGCCAAAAGGTCGTCGAGGGATCTGACCGTAACGATCACGGGACTCACCTGGGCGGCGTTGAACGTGTGTTTGAAATTCAATGCGTATTCTTCCAGAAGCTCGTGTGCAGCCGAGATGTCCTGAAGTCGCTCCGCGGCCCCGGCCTGCGTGTTTCTGTCGGGGTGCAGTTCCTGGAGCAGCCGCCGGTATGCGCCTTTGATCTCAGCCAGACTGGCGGATTCGCCCAGTCCAAGCAGCCGCCTGGCGGCGTCCAGCCGGCTTGCCTGGATGGTCTTGACTTCCGCCGTCGCGAAACTGTATGGGGGAAGCGGTCCGACGCGGCGAAACTTGAGCCGGTCATCGTAAGAGCGGTTCAACTGCTCCAGGACCCGGTCAAACTCGGCTTGCTCCGCGCGATCGATCAGCACGGCGGCGTTGAGGACCGCCGAGTCGTCCCTCGTGGGGTTGACGACGATGTTCCGCCAGTTGGCCCGCAGCGTGACAAGCAAACGCTCGGCAATGGCCTTGTTCTTCCGGTCGAGCAGCTCTTTCACCAACTGCCCGATGCGGACACGCTGCTCCACGGTGGCTTCGGCGTGGTTGTCGATCCGGGCCTTCATTGAGGCGACGGCCTCGTCCCGGGCGATCTCGGCAAGGATGGACTTCAGGTCTGCCCAGGAGGCCGCGACATCGAACTCGACCTTCCCGGCATAGCTTTCCAGGGCGTCGGCGAACTCCTTCCCGCCGCAGCGGAGTATCCGCACGACCTCGGCGTCGTTCCGGGCTTTTTCGCAAAACGTCCCGAACTTCACCGGGACGACCGTGCAGTCGAGCATGACCCGCTCGAGAACGCGCTGATGCTGCGCGAGGTACTGAAGCGTCTTTTCGGGCGGGATCTCGAAAAAAGCGACGGGGGCGGCCGTGCTGATCACAATGCCGATGCCGCCGTCCGAGACGGTGCGGACCTCCCCGCCGTCCAGGCCGATGGGTCCGAAGTCCTTCGCCTGATCGGCTGGAACGACGCCATAGAGATAGCTGCAATTCAATGTCATGGTTGGCTCCATATTCCGTCGCCTTTTCAGGCCGCGAATTTCCTTATGAGCGTCTCGACGTTTACCTTGATGGAAGGATCTTTTTGCAGACAACCGCTGTCCCAGCGGGACGAGCCGAGCACATCGTGGCAGAGCTGAACGAAGTTCTCATCCTTGAGTTCCGGCTTGGCGCCGTACGCCTTCAGCACCGTGCCGATCATGATCGAGGCCCGAATCGTTGGGCAGATGCCGTAGTTTTCCTTGTTGGCTTCGCGGATGTCGCGGTAGCTTCGGACGATGTCCACGATCCGCTCGGCCGCCTTCTTGTCGATGCCGCTCTTGGAGGCCGTGATGGCGATCTCGGTTTCACGATCGTGATGTCCCAGGTGAATCGTGATCATCCGGTCCTGGAGGGCGTCCGCGGCTCGATGGACGCCGGCATACTCGGAGGGGTTGCTGGTGAAGATGGCCCGGAAGTTCGGATTGACTCGGATGAACGATTCGTCGCCCCGCCCGGCGGGCATGTCCAGGATGCCCTCTTCCAGGACGGAAAGCAGGGCGTTGTTCGCCTCGGCCCGGCTACGGGTGAACTCGTCGTACAGCAGCGTGAATCCGTACTTGCACGCCACCGTCAGCCGGTTGTCCACCCAGGTCGACTCCACGGTGTGATCGAGCTTCTTCACCGAGTGGATGAAGTTGTCCACGACCTTGCGGTGCCTCATGCCGTAATTCCCGCCGACCATGTCGCCGGTGCCCAGCTCCTCGTCGCCGTGGATGATGATTACCGGCCTGCCGATCTGGGCCGCCACATAGAGCGCCAGGCACGTCTTGCCCGTGCCGGCGGGGCCGGTCAGGTGGACCGGAAAGCCGGCGCCCAGGTACACAAGCGTCCGGTGTACGACACTCTCCAGCAGGGGAGTTCTGACGAAGCATGGCTGGTCCTTGGCGATCTCAATGGGGGTGATGCTGTCGTTCATGGTCAATTCCTTTTCCTTCTTATTCCTGTTTATTCCTGTTTGCCGAACGCGGATCTTCTCCGCCGACTGTTTTGCCACCCGGGAAATCCGGGCTGAGTCTTATGCGGCCTGGGGGCGCTTCTGCTTCGTTGACTTTTCCTCTTGGGCGTCCCCTTCGCGTTTCAGGTCAAACAACCTGCCGGTGAAGTGGGCGAGTGCAGCCTTCTCGCCCGTTGAGCTCCGCGGGCGCCGGCGGGCGCGACCGAGGTTCTTTGTCCCAAAAGTCCCCAAAGTCTTCTCGTCGTTGTTTCCGGTTAAGTGCTTTACACTTGAGCTTCTGCTTGTCGAAGTCTTCATGACGCCTTCCTTTTGAGCTTGCATTCG
>CAYOBS010000367.1:0-3362 GCA_964402305.1 uncultured Planctomycetaceae bacterium
GAAGTCAGAAGTCTGAAGTCAGAAGTCAGAAGTCAGAAGTCTGAAGTCTGAAGTCAGAAGTCAGAAGTCTGAAGTCTGAAGCCTTCTCCTGAAGCCTTCTTCTTAGGAATTTAGGCTTTGAAAACCGTCCATGGGCGCGTTAGGCTCTAGCGTGAACCCAGGCTGCGGAACCGGCCCGGGTTGGTGCCAAGAGAATGCAGACAGCCAGGACAATAACGACGACATGCTAACCGGCCGCCGCGGCACATTCCGGGCGGCCCGGTCGTCGTGGGTCTGTCTGCCGGCTGCCAGCACCGCACCCGCCCGACTCCCCCGCGCGAAGCAACCCCGGAATCCCGCCGCGCCGCTGACAGGAGCACGCCGATGAGCGCGACGATCACGCTGCCCGACGGCAGCACCAGACAGTACGACAAGCCCACGGCCGCCATCGAGGTGGCGCAGGAAATCTCCCCGCGACTCGGCCGCAACGCACTGGCCGCCGAGATCGACGGAAAACTCGTCGACACCTACACCATCCTGCCCGAAGGCGAGCACAAGTTCCGAATACTCACCGACCGCGACCCCGCCGCGCAGGAACTGCTCCGCCACACAGCCGCCCACGTGCTGGCCCAGGCGGTCTGCCTCCTCTACGGGCCAAAGGTCCAATACACCATCGGCCCGGCCCTGATGGACGACTTCCAGTACGGATTCTACTACGACTTCGACCTGCCCGAGCCCATCGGCGACGCCGACCTGCCGAAGATCGAGCAGAAGATGAAATGCCTCATCGACGCAAAGATTCCCCTCGTTCGCGAAGAGCTTCCCGCCGATCAGGCGCGGACCCTCATGGCTAAGCGAGGCCAGGACTACAAGGTCGAGATGATCGACGACCTAGTCCGCAACGAGAAGGTGCAGACCGTCAGCCTCTACTGGCAAGGCGACTTTGTCGACATGTGCCGAGGCCCCCACCTACGCGACACCGGGCGGATCAAGGCGTTCAAGCTGCTTTCGACGGCTGGGGCGTACTGGAGAGGCGACGAGAAGAACAAGATGCTCACCCGCATCTATGGCATCGCGTTCTTCGATAACAAGCAGCTCGACGAGCACCTCGCCCGCGTGGTCGAGGCCCGCAAGCGAGACCACCGCGTCCTGGGCCGGCAACTGGGGCTTTTCCTGATTACCGACGCCGTCGGGCCGGGACTGCCGCTGTGGATGCCCAAGGGCACAATCATCCGCATGGAACTGGAGGGCTGGCTGCGCGGCGAACTGCTCAAGCGCGGCTACCAGCCGGTCATCACGCCGCACATCGCCAGGCTGGACCTCTACCGCACCAGCGGGCACTACCCCTACTACGAGCACGGCCTGTTCCCCACAATGTCCATGGGCGAGAACGAAGGCTACCTGCTCAAGCCCATGAACTGCCCGCACCACATCCAGATATACAAGGCCGTCCAGCACAGCTACCGCGACCTGCCGGTCCGCCTGAGCGAGTTCGGCACGGTCTACCGCTTCGAGCAGTCCGGCGAGCTGAACGGGCTTACCCGCGTGCGGGGCTTCACCCAGGACGACGCGCACATCTTCTGCACGCCCGACCAGCTCGAGGCGGAGATCGAGTCGTGCGTCGACCTGACCCAATGCTGCCTCCAGACTCTCGGCCTGAACGACTACCGCGTCCGCCTCGGCCTTCGCGACCCGGACTCGACCAAGTACATCGGCTCGCCCGAGCAGTGGGGCCGCGCCGAGCAGAATATCCGCAACGTCGTCGGCAAACTGGGCATGACCGCCACGGAAGAAAAGGGCGAGGCCGCGTTCTATGGGCCGAAGATCGACTTCATCGTCAAGGACTGCATCGGGCGGCAGTGGCAGCTCGGGACGATCCAGGTTGACTACAACCTGCCCGAGCGGTTCGGCCTGGAGTACACCGGCTCGGACAACGCCCCGCACCGGCCCGTGATGGTCCACCGCGCCCCGCTAGGCTCGCCGGAACGGTTCATCGGAATACTGATCGAGCACTTCGCCGGCGCGTTCCCCCTGTGGCTCTCGCCGGTGCAGGTCGCCGTCCTGCCGGTCAGCGAGAAGCTCAGCGACTACGCCGCGGACATCCGCCGCCAACTGCTCGATGCCGGCATACGGGTCGAACTGGATGATTCGCCGGAAAAGATCGGCTCGAAGATCCGCCGGGCAACTATGGCCAAGGTGCCTTACATGGCCGTCGTCGGGCAGAGAGAGGCCCAGGCCGGCTCCGTCGCACTTCGCCACCGCACCGCCGGCGACCACGGCGCGATGACCCCCGCCGCCATGATCGAGGGCCTGCGAGAGGAAATCCGAACAAAAGGCGCCAAGCCCCTTGTGGCTGGTAGCCGGTAGCCAGTAGCCGGTAGTCCCGGCGCGCCGGGATAGCCGGGAAAGCGGAACCCGGTATTAGGAACCGGGAACCCGGAACAGCAAAAACAGCCGAACCCGGAACAGGACATTGAGCATTTGGCATTTGGCATTTATGGCATTTGGCATTGAGCATTTGGCATTTGGCATTTGGCATTTATGGCATTTGGCATTGAGCATTTGGCATTGAACATTGATTGAGCATTGAGCATTGAACATTGAGCATTGGGCATTGGGCACTAACCACTGGTCATTGTAAGGAGCAGACACCATCAGCAAGAACCTTCGTCGCAACGCGCAAATACGAGTCTCGACGGTTCGCCTGATCAGCGAGACCGATGAGCAACTTGGAGTCGTGGACATTCGGGACGCCATCCAGCGCGCCCGCGACGCCGGGATGGACCTCGTCGAAGTCGCCCCGCAGTCGCAGCCGCCCGTTTGCCGGATCATGGATTACGGCAAGTGGATGTACATGCAGCGCAAGAAGGAGCAGAAGGCCAAGGCACACCGGCACGAGACCGAACTCAAGGAGATCCGCATCCGGACTCCCAAGATCGGCGACCATGACCTGGAGATCAAGATCAACCACGCCCTCGGCTTTTTGTCACGAGGCGACCGAGTGCAGTTCACGCTGCGCTTCCGCGGGCGGGAACTGGCGCACACCGAGGAGGGCCGGAAGGTCTTCGAGCACATCACCGCGGCCCTTCAGGAAGTCAGCAAGGTAGACCAGCCCTTCCGCTTTGAGGGCCGGCGACTGACGATGACCCTGGCCTCGAACGGCAAGAAGCCCGCGCCGGCCTCAGCGGACAAGGCCAAGCCCGCCGCCAAGCCCGCCGCCAAGGCGCCGGCGCCAGTCCCGGCGGAATCCGCCCCCGCGCCAGCCCAGGCGCCGGTCCAGGCCGGGCCACCCGAAGCCGCCGCCGGCCCGAACTGACGGGCCCGCCATTGCAGAAAAACATACCGCCTGCCTGCCCCGTTGGGGACGGCGTCACTACGAACGC
>CAYOBS010000368.1:0-3355 GCA_964402305.1 uncultured Planctomycetaceae bacterium
GCGGGCTGGGTCGCGGTCAGCCGAGGCCGGCGGCTCTGGCGGCGCTGGCTGAACAACCAGTCCCACACGGACTGGCTTTCGTAGACCTCCGCCCAGCATGCCGTCGCCGCGCCGTTAAGGACGGTGAGCTTCGGATGCCCGCCCGCGGCCTTGAGGGCGACGAACATGTCGCGCGGGTAATGGATGATCGGGCTTTTCTCGCCGGTGAAAATCCACACCGGCACGTGTGCGAAACCCGCCGCCGAGTTCGGGTCCCCCCCGCCGCTGACCACTACCGCCGCCGCCCACATGTTCGGGTCCGACCTGAGCGCGTTGAACGCGCCAAACCCGCCCATCTCCTGGCCCGTAACGTACAGGCGGTTGGGGTCCAGGCCGAACTCCCGGCCGAGATTGTCAACCAACTGCGAGAGCACGCTCATGGCCGGGAAATGTTTCCGGCCGGGCTTGGGCTTGGTGTTGCCGTATGGCTCATCGCCCCACCAGTTTGGGCTCTGCGGGGCCAGGACGAAGCAGGGATACCGCTGCTGAATTTCCGGCCGGGCAAGGACGCCGACGGGGTACGCCGCGAGCAGTTGCAGTGTGTTGCCCTTACCCTCGCCGGGTATGCCGTGCAGGCAGACCACCATCGGGTAGGCCTTGCCGGGCGTGTAGCCGGCCGGCTTTCGCAGGCGGTATTCCATCATCTGCCCGTCGAGCGTTGTGAACTTGCGGGGCTCGTACACCTTCTGGAGCATCGAGACGTCCGGGCCCTGCTTGCCATGCTGGCCGGGAACCTTCGTGGTGTAGTTTGGCCCCGGCGAGCCGGAATCCCTCGCCGGCCCATTGGACCTGCCTGGCCTGCCCTGCCCGAAACACGCCCCCGCCGCCAGCAGCATCGCAAACGCCGCGACGGCCAAAGCCGCCGCGGATGCCCTCGACACCGCCGCCGCCCCAAACACGATTCTCGCGATTCGATCCATGTGATTCTCCAAATGGCGCCCGCCGGCCCGCCGGGGCTCTTTTCGGGCCTGAGCCTGCACCTGGGATTATAACCGATCCCGGCGCACCCTGGTAGCGACATGCGGACCTCGCCGCACATTCCCGCCGATGAATTCCTGTCGCGAGTCGCTGGAGACCTTGCCTTTTCCGGCCGATCCCGTAAACTATCCTCTCCGGCCGGAGTGGCGGAATTGGCAGACGCGCGGGACTCAAAATCCCGTTCTGGCAACAGAGTGTGGGTTCGATTCCCACCTCCGGCAGTATGAATCAAACAGGGGAAGTCTGGACCGTCTACGTACTGCGCAGCCTTAGCAACGGCTGGCTCTATACCAAAATGACCAACGACCTTGACCGTCGGCGGCGCGAGCACAACCGCGGTTACAACCGATCGACCAAAGGCAAAGGCCCATTCGAACTTGTGGATACCGAGACGTTCTCCACCAGAGCCGAGGCCCGAGTCCGCGAGAAACATCTGAAAACCAGCACCCAGCGAAAGCGATTGCGGCGCCAGTTTGCCTGAAGCGCCGTCGGAACGGCAACTCGGCAGGAAAGGGGTTTATCACATGCGGGTCACAGGTATTGTTGCTCTCTTGATCGTCCCGGCCTGGCTTGCGGGATGTGCAAAGCATTTAATCTGGGGACACCATATAGATTAAGATTGCCGGCAAGTCCGTAATCTGGGGACACCATATAGATTAAGATTGCCGGCAAGTCCGGCCTCGACGCTGGCGGCGGCTGACGGGGCGAAGCCTTCTTTGGAGTGCGGCGAGCTCTCGCCGCTTTCGCACGTCGCGGAGCGACGACGAACACGGCAAACCGTCCCCGTCGCCGCCTTGTCGTACTACGCCAAGAGCAAGACACTTTTATGCTGCGATAACGGCGTAACGAAAACAACAGCAGCAACGACGGTGTAACAGCAGAAGAAGAAAAAGAAACAGCATCCCGGCGCGCCGGGACAAGTCAAAGCGGCGAGAGCTCGCCGCACTCCAAATTACAGCAACGACGTCGCTTCGACCGGCGGCATGGTTTGGGGCTGTTTGAATCTGGGGATGAATCTGGTAGGGTAATTTGGGGACACCATACAGATTAAAACCCCCCGCCCCCCGGCAGAGCCGCTCGCCCCGGAGGGCACCGGCGCAGCAGCATCGCCATTGCCGGCCCATGCCGCCGTGAGGCCAAGAAGAAGCCCCAATCCGCTCACAAGGTATACGCGCATAATTCAACTCCCGCACTTGACCTATACCTTAGACGCCGCACGCCCGCCAAGGTTGCAGCATTTATCGCCCCCACTCGTCAAAAAAAACGAACGTGGGCATTTCGAGCTCGCGGGCCGAGGCCTGGTCCAATCCCGAAATAACCGCTTGCTCAACCGCCAGGCTGCGTGGCAGGCTGCGTGGCGGGCTGGGTCATCGCGGCAGGCTGGGAGAAGGCCGCCGCCGGGATCAAGGCAAAGACATCCGGTTCGACCACTTCTATCTGCGCCAACTTGCCGGAGCAGAGTATGAACTTGATACCCTCCGACCTGTAATCCATATACAGCGGGGCACCGCCGGACTCGGAATCCGCTCTTCCGTACGCCCGGACGATTTCATCACGCCCAGCCCCCATCTTGATTCCCTTGTCCGTGACGCCTCGGAAGTCCTTCATGCCCAGGGCATAAAGCCAGTACATGACCCTGGAGGTCCAACAGCTAATAGAGACGACACCCTTGCTGCGTGAAACCAATACGCTCAGACCCAGGGATGAGATGTAGTTCAGGCCGTAACCACCTTCACCCTCAATCCTGACGGGTTTCCCAAGATGCTTGATAACTTCTTCCCGGCTCATGCCCAGTGTAACCGGGCCCACACCCACGCCGGGGGTAATGACCATTGCCGCGGGCTGTGTGGTTGCCCCCGCGAGGGCCGGCGCGGTGGCTTGCCCTGAGCTTGCCGAAGGGGCGGGCTGGGTGGCAGGTTCTCCCACAGCAGGCTGGGACTTGCTTACCTGTACATCAAACGCCTTCATCGGCGCCAGTGACTCATTCATCAGCTTCTTCAGGGCCGCGTCCAGTTTCGGATCGCCAGCCATCGCATGGCACTGCCCCTCCAACCCAAGGCAAGGATACAGATCAAACATCGCCATGGCAGTGGTTGTTCGCCCACCCGTTGGATGAACGACCGCCAGCAGGCTCCAGGTCTCCGTGTCGGCAATCGCCTCCGGTTCCCACGGGGTCTTTGACGGCTTGTTTCCCCGGCCAAGAACCAGCCCGAGGCGACCTGGACCGGACCGCCCCTTCACCGCATCGTCCAGGGACTTGTTGTTGGCCACGGCCAACTGAGGGAACGTCTTGCGCAGCTCTATCAGTCCCTGCTTGAGCTTCTGGCCAGCCTCGGCC
>CAYOBS010000369.1:0-1313 GCA_964402305.1 uncultured Planctomycetaceae bacterium
TGCGGTCGGTGGCGACGATGAGAAGCTCATCCGGAAGCTCGTAGATGTCCCGGACTTTCCCGCTTCGTTTCGGGTAGTGCGCGACCGACGTTGCCAGTAATGCGGTGCTTTTCATAGGCCGTTTTCTACTCCCGCCGCTCGGGGCGGTCAAGTGTTAATGCCAACCGGACTGGGATGCCAACCGGACTGCCAACAGAGCACTATCGCCCGACCAGGCAGGCCATGACGAACGCGATCTGCGTGGCGAGGTTCGCCGCCAGCAGGCCCTGGCGGGTGAGCCCGCCGGGTGGATGGCTAAAGCCGATGCCGCCGGCTATCGCGGCGACTATGGTCGCCAGCGGCACGAGCACCTGCCCGCCAAGGCCGAGGTAGTGGAAGTAGAAGATCGACACCCCCAGCAGCAACGCCATCAAACCCGCAACCGCCAGGGCGTCGCACCCGCGGGCCATCGCGGCCAACTGAGGCTCGGTCCGCTGCCCAGGCCGGCAGAACTTGAGCGTTATGAGCATGGCCCAGGCGCCCCATGCGGGCATGAGCAGCAGCACGCGGTAGAGCTTGGCCTGCGGGCGAAGCCACTCGATCCACCACGGCAGCCGGGGCAGTTCCCACCGTGCCCAGTCGGGGCTCAGGCGCATGAAGCTCATGGCCAGCACGACCACCACCACGGCCACCGCGACCGTGCGCCCCTCGCCCGACTGCCCGCCAAGCTGCCGGCCAAGCGCCACCACCGCCCGCTTGAACGGCCAGAGGCAGTACAGCGCGAGCGTGATGGCCGCGGGCATTATCAGAAAGTCCGGGTCGCGAAAGACCGTCCACGATATGCCCCAGACATTTGCCAGCACGATCCCCCACAGCAGCGAGCCGACCACCAGGCCCAGCCACGCCCGGCCGAAGCGCTCGGGCGGCTCAGCCGCCAGGCGGTCGTCGCCTGCCAGCATGAAAATCATCGCCGGCTGACTCGAAAGCCAACCTGCCGCACGAGATGTCAATTTGTGAAGTTTCCGCATCCGACACCAAGAGATTAAACTCCCGCCTCTTGGCGAGCAAGCAATTACGAGCTTCAGCGGGTTTGCCGGTCAGGGCTTTGGCCGTATTCGTCCCGTTACACGGCACTGTTCCGAAAAGAGAGTGATAGGGGGTAGGGGCCGAGGCATCGGGGCTGGAGCCCTGGCTTAGAACCATCTGGGACCGGCTCCGATATGCTACAATGGGCAGTCGCCGTAATACCGTGCGATTGCGATACTCTGCGCGAGGCGATTCAGAGATGAAGCAGGCGGTTCTAGCGGGTCTGGTGCTGGCGGCGGCGGGCGCCG
>CAYOBS010000369.1:1413-3302 GCA_964402305.1 uncultured Planctomycetaceae bacterium
TCAGAGATGAAGCAGGCGGTTCTAGCGGGTCTGGTGCTGGCGGCGGCGGGCGCCGTGGCGGTGGTGGTGGTCTTGAACCCCTCGCCGGCGAAGAACGGCTCTTTCGCCGCCGGCCGGCCAGGCCAGTCAGCCGCGGCCGGGGCGCTGCCGGCGGGCGACTGGCCGACGTATCGAGGCGGCGCCGGCATGATGGGCGTCGCGGCCGGCGAGCTTCCCGACGCGATGCGCGTGCGGTGGCGCTTCAAGACCGGCCAGGCCATCTCGAGTTCAGCCGTCATTGCCGCCGGACGGGTGTACTTCGGCTCCGACGACGCGAACATCTACTGCCTCAGCGCCGTGGCCGGCGAGAAAGTCTGGGCCTTCGCCGCCGGCGACCAGGTCCAGGCCCCGCCGCTCTACCTCGATAGGCGAATCTACGTCGGGTCGGGCGACTCGTTTTTCTACTGCCTCGACGCCGCCACGGGGCAAAAGCTCTGGACGTTCGAGGCGCAGGACCGCATCGTCGGCTCGGCCAACGCTTTGGTCGACGCCAACTCCGGCGCGGCGGCCCGCGTGGTCGTCGGCAGCCACGACTACCACGTGTACTGCCTCGACGCCGCCACGGGCCGGCAGGCATGGAAATACCCGGCCAACAACTACATCAACGGCGGCCTGGCCGTCGCCGGCGGGCTGATCGTCTTCGGAAGCTGCGATAGTTCGCTGCACGCGATAACCGCCGGCGGCAAGGATGCCGGCGACGTGGCGACCAGCGCGTACGTGGCCGTAACGCCCGCATTCGACGGCAAGCAGGCCTTCGCCGGAAACTACGACGGCGAGTTGGCCTGCATCGACGTGGCCGCCCGCAAAATAGCCTGGCGGATCAAGGTCGACAGCCCGTTCAATTCCTCCCCCGCCGTCGGGGCCGACCGCATCCTTGCCGGCTGCCAGGATGGAAAGCTCTACTGCTTCGATCGGGCCGGCGGCAAGAAACTCTGGACCTTCGCCGCGCGTGATGAGATCAACAGTTCGCCGGTGATCTGCGGCGGCCGGGCCGTGGTGGGCTCCAACGACGGCAGACTGTACGTGGTGAGCCTGGCCGACGGAAAGCTCGTGTGGTCGTACGACCTCGGCCAGCCGGTGACTTCCAGCCCCGCCATCGGCGCAGGCCTGGTGATCGTCGGCTGCGACGATGGCTATCTATACGCATTCGAGGCCAAACGATGAAGTTCATGCACCTCAGTCCGGGAGCGGGCGGCAGTTTCTACTGCGAGAACTGCCTGCGCGACACGGAGCTGGTGCTGTCGCTTCGGCGGATCGGGCACGACGCGTCCAGCGTGCCGCTTTACCTGCCGATGATGACCGACGCCGCCGTCGATGAGCGGCTCAGGGGAAAGGTCTTCTTCGGCGGCATCAACGTCTACCTCCAGCAGAAGAGCCGCTTCTTCCGCCGGACGCCGCGCTGGCTGGACCGCATCTTCGACGCGCCCCGGCTGCTTGGCTGGGCCGGCAGGAAGGCCGGCATGACCAATGGGCACGACGTCGCCCAGACCATGCTCTCCATGCTCCGCGGCGAGCATGGCCGACAGGTCAAGGAGCTGGACCGCCTCGTGACGTTCCTGGCTGAGCACGAGCGCCCGGACGTCGTATCCCTGTCCAACGTGCTTCTGGCCGGGCTGGTGCCGCGGATCAAACAGGCGCTCGCCGTGCCGGTCGTCTGCTCACTCCAGGACGAGGAGGGCTACCTCGACAGCCTTGATGAACCCTACCGCGGCCAGGCGTGGGAAATCCTCCGCCGGCGCGCCGCCCAGATCGACGCCTTCATCGCCCCGAGCGACTTCTACAGCCGGCGGATGCAGCAGCGGCTGGCCCTGCCGGGCGAGCGATTCCACGTGATTCATAACGCCATCGAC
>CAYOBS010000370.1:0-1437 GCA_964402305.1 uncultured Planctomycetaceae bacterium
GGGCGCCGGGAACGGATGTCATGTACGTCGCGGAGATCAGCTTTCGCGACTGGAGCTTGCCCAGAGGTTCGCGGGCCGACTTCAAGACCGCGCCCCACTTGTCCTTGGTAACGCCGGCCTGGAAAAGCTTGGATGACTGCTCCCAGGATTCCGCGATATTGCCCTCGTCCACCAATGTGAGCCAAGCCTGCGCCACAGGCACGGCGGCAACGACGGCCTGGCCGGCCGTCTCAGCTTTAGCCAGCCCGGCCTTTGCCTCGGCGCTGTCAGGTTCGATCTTCAGCATCGCCTGGTAGTGCTCCAAGGCCTTCTCGTACTGCCCCTGCTCGTAGAGCGTCGACGCCAGCCCGCTCAAGGCCGCCGTCGCCGACGGCAACACCTCGACGGCCTGTCGCCAGAGGCGCATCGCCTCATCCGTCTTGCCCTGGCCCTTGGCGATCCAGCCCAAACCGTTCAGTGCCCCCGCAAGCTTTGGATCGGCCGCCAGGGCCTTCTCGAAGGAATCCTTTGCGTTGACCGCCTTGCCCTGGTTCATCTGCGCCCAGCCCAGACCGTTGAAGGCGTTGGCGTTGGTCGGGTCCTTGGCGACGGCGGCCTGGAACTTCGCCTCCGCCTCGGGCAGTTTCCTCTGATTCCACAGCGCCCAGCCCTCGGCGGACAGGTTCTCAGCTTCCTTTCTGTCGGCATCTGTTGGCCGAGTTGTCGGCTGGCTGGCGGGGGCATTGATTTTCATGGCTTGCCTGGCCAGGTCTTCCGGCAGCGGCGTGGCCTTGCCGCCGGCGGACCTGGTGGCAAAGAGGATCACGTATCGCGCCGCCGGCGTGCCGTCGGCGGACTTGAAATTCTTGTGACTGGGGCTGTTGACGCCCACCCAGTACACCTTGCCGGGCTGGAGCTTGACCGGCATTGTGCATGTAGTCCGGCCGGCGTCGTAGGATATTTCACCCACGCGCTGCGGGAACGTCTCGCCCCCGCCGGTGAACGACCAGCTCTTGTCCATCATCGGCCGGTCGAACGTGACGGTGATTTTATCCAGCGACGCCTCCACGTCGGCGGCGAAGGCGGCCGGGGTCGTCTTGACCACGCGAGGGGCCGGGGAATCGGTCGCGCCGGCCTTGGCCAGCATCGTCAGGGCCGCCTCGGCGTTGTTGGCAACGAACTTTTCCGGATCCTTAAGCGCCTTTTCCAGGATGGGCCTTGCTTTCTGGTCGCCCAGCAGCCCCAGCGCGTAGGCGGCCGCTCGCCGGGCGTATGAACTCTTGTCGCCGGAGGTCATGTCCGCAAGTTTGTCGAAGGCCGATTCCGCTTTCAGGCCGCCAAGTGCGATGGCCGCCATTCCGCGGGTAAGGTCCTCCTCGTGCGAGCACAGCTTGACCAGGCCCGGCACGGCCGGTGACGCGTCGGAGAACTCGCCTTTCCAGACGATGTAGATGGCCG
>CAYOBS010000370.1:1537-3300 GCA_964402305.1 uncultured Planctomycetaceae bacterium
GACGTCGTCGCCGTGGCCGGTGCGGGCGTCGTCGCCGTGGCCGGTGCGGGCGCCGGCGCCGTAGCCGGCTGCGGCGTAGCCGGCTCCTGTGCCAGGCCAATGCCGCCCGCCAGGCCGATGACCGCCCACATCGCGGCCGCCGCCGCGGCTGCGCGCATCGCCGGAATTGGCCGGGCCGCCCGGTTCGCCCCCATCGCCGATATCCCTCGCATCGCCGAAATCTCTCGCGCCGCCCAACTCGATCGTGCCGCCTTTGTGTTTGCCATGTGTCTCATTGTCTGTCCCTTTCCCGCTGATGGTACCGGAAGTTTCCCAATTACTCAGCTTCATTATCGCGGGCGATTGTTACGGTCTTGTCACCATCCGTTCCTTTTTGTGTCCAATTTGCAGACCCCGCATGCCGAGGGGGGAGCAGCAGAAGGCGGTCCTCCGGACGATGCTGCCATTCTGTCGGAAGGGGCGTTGCCAGCAGCCGGCGCGACACCAGTTGAACGTTGCCCGGGATGGGTCTGCGACCCCGCGAGCCAATCAGCATGCCTGTGCGCTGGCGCGGCGGACTCGTCTTATTCCACGGCGTCCTGCCAGGTCATCGGCTCGGGCCAGGCGAACTCCATGAGGCGGACGTTCTCTCCATCGCGTACGAGGTACCGCAGGCGATTGGCGTGGTTCCTGAAGTCCTCCGGAATCCACAGGCCTTCATGCGAGGGGCCTTCAAAGCCGTCGCAGACGATGAAGTGCTCGCGGTTGCCCGGCGGCAGGCCCGCCGGCGGCACAAGGGATTCCAGGCCGGTCAGCAGCCTCAGTTGGCACAGGCCGCCGTCCGTAACGTCGGACATGTGGATGTACAGCGTCTTAATATGCCGCAGTTTCTCCACGTCCACCGGATCGCCGTCCCTGATCCCTCCGAATATCCGCAGCCCCGCGGCGCCTTCTCTGATTTGCTCTATCGCCTTCCTGGCCCGGGTGGCACGCTCGGCACCTCTGTCGGAGGCCGCGACCTTCAGGGCCTCAAGCGCCGGCTCGCCGATCTCGACCAGTTCCTTGACGGCGGCCTCCCGTTCGGCGTACTTGTCGCTGCCGAGCCGGTCAATCAGTTGGGCGATACGCTCCTGACTCGCGCCAGGCCCACACGCCGTCTGGGCGGCCGACCACCATCAGCCTGTATGGCCCGGGCACATGCGGCACGAAGCCGTAGGCGCCATCTCGGTCAGTCTGCAACTCGACGCTTGTGCGCGTCCATTCCGAGTACACCCGAACCTTGGCCCCCACGATCGGCTTGCCGCCCGGCCGATCCATCACCCGGCCCACCAGGGCCGCTGAAGGGCCGCCGACAGGGACCGCCGGCCGCGCGGCGGCGGGCGACGAGGCCAGGGCGGCAGCAGCGTCCGCCCGGGCCCACGAAGGCCCGAGCCCAAGAGCAAGCCCCATGCAGATCAGAACGAATCCGCGCATGGCAGGTCTCCCGTATTCGACACGAGCACGAAACGTGCCGGGGCATTCGGACCATTCCTCCCCACCGGGGCCGTGGTCTTCGCCTGCTCCAGCTTGGCGCCAGGGTGTCTTGCGAGGAATCTGTCCTTGTCGGCCCGGACCCCTTCGGCGGAGAGCTTGAACGCCGCCACGATCCACCACGTGCGCCGCGTGTCGAACAAGAGCATCGTGTAGTGCGTCTTGCCGTCGGCGGCCACCACATGCGCCCAACCGTCCTGATTGAGCGAGTAGATGTCGCCCACCTTCAGCTTGCCGTTGCGGACGTCGTCGAG
>CAYOBS010000371.1:0-3296 GCA_964402305.1 uncultured Planctomycetaceae bacterium
GCCGCGGTGGCCGCGGCGATGCCCGCGACGACCATTGCCCCGGCCAGGGCGGCCTCCAGCGCGGCGGCGGCGGTGGTCGGGTCCCGCAGTTCGGCAAGGATGATCGCGTCCGCATCCTGCCCGGCCAGGTGGCGGGCGGCGTCGCGGAAGCGGTAGCCGGCGATGGGGTCGATGCGGGAGTTGCCGGCGCTGGGCGGGCTGTTGGCGTTGCCGGCTTCGGCGGCGCTGCCCGGCGCCCCGATCTCCTGAGCGGCGCCCCAGGGGGCGGCGCCGATCGCAAGGACGTCGCGCCCCATGCCCGCCAGTTGACCAGCCAGGGCGGCCAGGATGTCGTCGCGATCGCCGCGAGCCGGGCCGCAGACCAGAATCAATCCGCCGCGCCGCGTCGCGAGCAGGCCGTGGATTCTCTTGGCCTCGGCCGGGCGGGCGCCAAGGGCGGCCAGGTCCAACTGCCCTTGCGGGCGGGGGGGCAGGCTTATGACCAGGCGCGGCCCGTCGGTAGTGGGGAAACTCGACAGCGTCATTCTTACAGCCCGGCCGGCGACGGTGTGCGTGAACTCACCCGATCGCGGACGGGCCAGGTCGGCCCCCGCCTGGGGGCCCCAAGGGTCGGCCAGGCCGGCAAGGTCCAGCAGCCGGGCGACCAGTGCCTTGGCCGACGAGGCCGACATGCGGCGGAAGTTGGGCTTCTCCACGAGCCGGCCGGCAATCCGCAACCGCAGCGTCAGCCCCGCCTGCCGGGAGTGCAGATGCACGTGCGAGGCGCCGCACCGCACGGCGTCGTCAAGCACGGCCGAAAGCACCTGTGCCGCCTGGGCCGACGCCTGCTCGTCGGGCGAGGGCAAAGTGGCACGGGCATCCTGTGTAGCACGGGCATCCCGTGTAGCACGGGCATCCTGCGTAGCACGGGCATCCCCGTTAGGGGCCCGTTGGGCTTGCCCGCCTGCCGCTCGGCGGTGAGTCGCAGGGGCATTCCCGTTAGGCCTCGGGCCCCCAAGGGGGGTCCCAAGGACCTGCCCCCGCTTGCCGGTGGTTACAGGCTTCTCATCGCGCCGGTCTTCGAGGCCGGGTTCGTCATCGAGTTCGATCTCATCGGCCTCGCCCACGAACGGGCCATCGTCGTCCGCGGCGTCCGGCGCGCCATGTTCATCCTCGTGGGCGGGTTCAGGGATGAGTTCTCCGTTGCTTGTCGTGGCGCCCGATTCCTCGGCTCTTGCGGAAGGTGCGTCGGTCGGGCCGTCCCCATGGGGCCCAAGGCCGGCCGGCGAGGGCGCCTGGTGCTCCAGGTTCCCGACGGGTTCGCCCAGCGGCCCGCCCAGCAGGGCCGCAACCTCATCCTCGTTCAGGATGTGACTGGGCCGAGACCCGCCGGCCGGCCTCGGGCCCCGTGGGGGGGCGCCGAGCACCTTTCCGGTCGAGAGCGGCGCCGGCGGCTCCGCGAGCCCCGTCGGCGTTGCCGGCCTGGGCGAAGTCGGCGTCGCCATTGCCTGGCTTGTCGGCGCGGCCGGCGCGGCCGGCGCGCTCGCAGGCGCGGCCGGGCGAGATTGACGCGGCGGGGCAAGGTCCAGGCTCGGCAGCGGGGCAGGTTCGTTGGTCTCGGCGGGAACGTGCGTGCCGGTGAGCATCTCGCGTGCGGCAAGGGCGCTGGCGACTTCCTCGTCGAGGCTCGGCCCGGCCGGGCCGTCGCGGGCGGACAGAACCCGCGGGCGCGGAGGGCGGGCGGTTTCTTCGTCGAGGTCGAGCAACTCCGCATCGTCCGCCGGCGTGGCCCGTGGGTTTGCCTTTGGGGCCGGGGGCCTTGAGAGGTTGGCGCCGCGGCCGGCGGGGCGATCATTGGCGGCGGCGGCAACAGCGGCGGGCAATTGGGAAAAACTGCGGGCCCCCTCGGGATGGCTGACGTGCGGGACCGCCGTCGAGGCCATCAACTGCATGATGTCGATGCCCCGGCCCTTGAGGAAATGTATGAGGCCCTTCTCGCTGACGCGGTCGGCGCCGTCGGGCCCAGGCTTGCTCGCCAGCCAGCCCTTGGCAATCCAATGAAGGACCTCCCGGTGCGTTGTGGCCAGGAGGTCGGCGACCTGATGAATGGTGAACAGCCGGTCCTGCATGTTACTGAATCGCTCCATCCTCTCAAAGCAATGCCGACGCGCCGGCCATCCGTCCAAACCGCCCGGCCGACGACCCGGCCATTGTGGCGCGCCAGGTGCGGATGGTCAACTGGCAAAGCGGGACAGCAAGTTTGGCAGGCCCGAAGGGCCGGCAGTCCCGGCGCGCCGGGATGGCCGGGGGTGAGTGTACTCACGAACCCCCGGAACTCATCTCCCAGAAACAAGAGCCCCGAAGGGGCGACAGAGGCTTGAAACGCCGGTCCATCCTGGGGCATTCTCTGCCGCCCCGCTGGGGCTCGTATGTTAAGAAGCTCGGCTCCGGGGGTTCCCTTCGGTCACCCCCGGCTAAATACTTCCGGCCCTTCGGGCCTGGTGGATTTGCCTGCTGACGTTTCCGCCCTGTTGCAGCCCGCGCGATTTGCCTTATACTTGTCGTCGATTCGCGACGCACATCCCGGCTGACGGCTGGGGGAAAGGATGATGACGGGTGGAAGGCGAACGCGGGAAAAGGCGGCTCTGGCCGTGGCTGGCGGTGCTGGCGGTGCTGGCGTTGCTGGGCGGGCTGGCGGCGTACAATTACTGGCCGAGCGAGCCGGACAAGATCATCATCTCCCGCGAGACGACGTACATTCTCGGCCCGGTGAACCCCGACGACACGGTCAACTATGTAAAGTACCTTGACGATAAGTACTCCCAAGGCGTCACGCCCGAAAACAACGCCGCGCCGCTAATGCTGCGGGCCTTCGGGCCGGATATGCTGCCGGCTGAGATACGGGCCGAGACGCTGCGCCGCCTGAATCTCCCGGCCGACATCTTCGACGGCGACGAGCACTTCATCAAATGGGAACGCCGTGCCCGCCCCGCAAAGGCCGACGCGAACGTGGCAGGCGACGCCAACGCCGCGAGTTCGTCGGCACCGGCGGCGAAGGATGAGAACGAATCCGCGAACGAACCAAACATCAGAGAAGTCTTGGAGATGCTCCAGGCCGGTCAGGTTCATCCGGACCTTGAGGCTTGGCTTGCCTCCAACGCAGGACCGCTGGAGCTGGTCCGCCAAGCAGCGGCCAAGGACAGGTTCTACTTACCCTTGGTGGCGGCTTCGACCCCGCCGAGGATGACCGACGTGCAGGTTCCCAACCTCCAGTACCTCCACCAGTCTGCCGTGGCGCTGGAGGCGCGGGCGATCCT
>CAYOBS010000372.1:0-3272 GCA_964402305.1 uncultured Planctomycetaceae bacterium
ATGCCCGTGGGACTCACGGGCAGGATGCCCGTGCTACGCGAGACGCCCATGCCACGCGCCGAGGCGCCGGCGACTGTCGTGGCCGGGGCGGGGACAGAGGAATCCACGGGCAAGATGCCCGTGGGACTCACGGGCAGGATGCCCGTGCTACGCGAGACGCCCATGCCACGCGCCGAGGCGCCGGCGACTGTCGTGGCCGGGGCGGGGATGGGGGAAACCACGGGCAAGATGCCCGTGCTACGCGAGACGCCTTTGCCCCCTGCCCAGCCGGCCCGCCTCCTGCCGTGGTACCTTGCCGCGCGCGTCGAGCCCGGCCCCGCGATCCGCTCGGGCCTGGTCCGGGGCGCACTTACGCTGCTTCTGCCGGCCTGTGCGTGCGTGGTGCTGCTGGCGACAACCAACCAGATGACCCAGGACCTGCCCGTGGTGCCGTTCCTGTGGATCCTTCCTCTGGCGCTTTACCTGCTGACGTTCATCATCTGCTTCGACCGCGACTGGTGGTACTTCCGCCCGCTGTGGATTGGGCTGATGGGCCTGGGCCTGTGGGGCATCTACGAGGCGGTCCAGGCCGGCGTGGATATGCCCGTGCTGAAACAGATCGTCCTGTACTCGGCCGGGCTGTTCACCTGCTGCATGGTCTGCCACGGTGAGCTGGCCCGGCTGAGGCCCGCGCCCAACCGCCTGACGGGCTATTACCTGCTTATCTCCGCCGGCGGGGCAATGGGCGGGCTGTTCGTCGCGCTGGCCGCCCCGAAGGTCTTCTCGGGCGTCTGGTCGGGCTACTGGGAGTTCCAGGGCTCGCTCATCGCTTGCGGCGTGCTGCTGATGGTCGTGATAGTGCTGGACAGGCGGTTCATACGCTTCTTCCGGTGGACGGGCCCGGTCTGGTTGCGGCTGGGGGCCGCCTCGACCTGCCTGGGCCTGTCGATCTTCCTGACCGTGTATTTCGTCCGCCTGGCCCGCGAGGGCACTGGCAGCACGGAGGAAGTCAGCCGGAACTTCTACGGCGTCCTTCGCGTCGAGAGGTCGCACGACTTTGAGGGCGACGGCGACAAGATCAACCTGATGCACGGGCGGATCACCCACGGCGCGCAGTACACGAGCGATGACTACCGCACGAAGCCCGTGAGCTACTACGGTCCGACCAGCGGCATCGGAGTCGCCGACGCGGCCCTTCGTCAGCGAGGCGGTCACGTCGAGCGGATGCCGTCGCTCATGCACGAGCCCGGCGACGGCGCTACGACCGCCCCCGCGGACACCGCCCCCGCGACCACGCGCGCCGCGGGCGCCCCAGCCAACGCCGGGGCAAACCTGCGGATCGGCGCGGTGGGACTGGGCGCGGGCATTGTGGCGGCCTACGGGCGCAGCGGCGATTTCATCCGGTTCTACGAGATCAACGCCGACATGCTCCGCCTGTCCGACACCTACTTCACCTACCGCAAGGATACGCCCGCCCGTACGGAAGTCGTCCTGGGCGATGCGAGGCTCACGATGGAGCGGGCCAAGGAGCGGGGCGAAAGCGGGCAGTTCGACGTGATCGTCCTGGACGCCTTCAGCGGCGATTCCATCCCACTGCACCTGCTGACGAGCCAAGACATGCAGTTGTACCTCTACCACCTGAAGCCCGACGGCGTGCTGGCGTTTCACATCTCCAACCGCTACCTCGACCTGGAAGGCCTGGTCCGCGGCCTGGCCGACCAGGCCGGTAAGAAGTCCATGCTCATCGACAGCGAGGACGACGATAACGACCCAAGGCAGGACAGGTCCACCTGGGTGCTGGCCACCGGCAGCCAGGAACTGCTGGACGCGATGAAGCAGTTCCCCAGCGCCGCCCAATGGCCCAAGGACGGCGCCAAGCCGATCGTCTTCACCGACGACTACAGCAACCTCTTCCAGTTGCTCGACCTCGGCGGGGAGTGAGGGATGAAAAGAAGGTCATAGCGAAGAAAGGTCATAGGTCATAGCTCTTAGGCCATAGGGTGGCTGCGACGTGACCGCCGGCGGGGATCGGCGGCATTCTCCAGTTTGGCGGCACGCCGCGAAACGCGACAGCCTTTGGAGTGCGGCGGCAGAGCCGCGAAGCGGCGCCGACGCCGCTTTCGATCGCGCCGGTGCGCAACATCTTGTATACATGCCAGCCGACGCGGAGTGGCGCCACGCATTCAAGGACACGTGGTCCGCCATCCAAAGCGGTGTCGCCGTCCCTGCGGGACTCTGCCTCCGCACTCCATAAGCTTCGCGTTTTCGGCGCGCTGCTCCTCCCAGTGAGTATCGGCAGCGGAACAAGCTCTACAACCGCCACCAAACGTATCGGGCGCGGATGGGCTTCGCCGAGGTTCTTAGCCAACGAAGATACGGGGGGGACGGCAAGCAAAAGCGGCGTGTGCGCCCCGACTGCGTCGGGGCTTGACGCCGCATTCCAAAGATGGCATGAGTAAAAAGCGGTCTCCCGTCGGGTCGAGTAAACTCGCCCGAAAGAAAGCTAATAGGAGCTTTCGAAGATGGCCCAGAGGGCCAAGGAGACCGCCATGACTGAAGGTAAGGATATCATCTTGGTCGCGGATTATCACGCCGAAAACATCGAGTTCCGCTGGTTCAACCAGGCCACCGGCGAGGAGCGCACCGGCAGGTACGCCACTACGCAGGCCGGCATCCTGCAGCAGATCGACCATGCGGCGAAGGAGTTGGAGCCCGGCGGGAATTTGGTGTGGGTTATGGAAAGCACAACCGGCTGGGCGCGGGTCAAAGACCTCATCGGCTCGCGGGCGAGATTCGTCCTGGCCAACGTGCTACAAATGCCCATGCCGCCCAAGGCCAGGCGAAGGAAGACCGACAAGATCGACACCGGCCGGATCATGCGGGAGTATCTCCACGGCAGCTTGCCGCAATCGTTCCAGCCGGAGCTCTGGTGGCGGCGGGTGCGGCGGCTTGTGGACTTGCGGCAGGACCTTGTGGAGCGGCAGACGGCAATCAAGAACTGGATCGGCAGCCTGCTGCACCACGAGACGTGGCAGAACCGCAAGAACCTCTGGTCAGACTGCGGCCTGCGGCGGCTGCGGGCGATGAGGCTGCCGGCGGAGGATCGCGTGCTGGTGGATATGAAGCTGGCACAGTTGGATCAACTGGAACAGGAACTGGTCCAGGTCGAGGCCCAGATGCGGCAGATCTACGACGCCTGGCCGGAGGCACAGTGGGTGGATGAGGTCCGCGGCATCGGGATGGTGACGGCGGTGTCGCTACTGGCGCACATAGGCCCGATCGAGCGGTTCCCG
>CAYOBS010000373.1:0-3263 GCA_964402305.1 uncultured Planctomycetaceae bacterium
CAACAAGGCGTTCGACTACCTCGTCAAGCCGCTGGACCTCGACCGTGCGGGGCAGATCGTGGCCGAGGCGCTGGCCTCGCGTGCCGCGGCCGGCAAACGCCCGCCTGCTGGGCCTGCACCGCAACACGCTCCGCAACAAGCTCCGCCAACTCGGCATGGAGGACGCGGAAGAGGGATAGGGAAGGCAGGCTTCAGGCTTCAGACTTCAGGCTTCAGACTTCATAGGAGGCCCGGATGCCGATTCTTCTCTTCTTCTTTCCGAAGATGACCATCCCTTAATCACTCTCGCACATTACTTGTGCATTTCCGTGATCCCCTGCGATAGTGCGGGAGCGAGGCATCAATTGCAAACCACTGCTGTTACCGAGATTACATTATTGCCGCATTTGTGTGCTACTCTGGCTCGCCATTTGCTGCTATCATGATTGACGTGGGAATTCTGTGCGCACCGTATGCGCGCTGCTGGAAACGCAGCAAAGGCATTGCAGGGTTAAGGAGCATTGGAAATGCAAATGCGAATGTTAAAGAGCTTCGTAAGTGTATCGGCCGCGGCGTTGTTGGCGGTTTGCCTCGTGGCCTGCCAGGGCAAGACGTCAACTCCAGCCAAGGGTGGTGATGGCAATTCCCCGGGCGGGAAGTCTGCCGCGGCCACGACCGGCGGCGGCGGGGCGGTGACTATGACGCTTTCGTTGCCGAAGGCTGGCACGACAGCCCTGGAAGCCGACAAGCTTGCCAAGGCTCAGTCGTTGCTGAACGGGGGCATCTCGTATCTTCTGAGCCAGCGCGAGCCCGACGGCGGCTGGAGCTTCGGCGGCGGGAAGCTGGAGCCGGCCCTGACGGCCCTGGTGCTCAAGTGCCTGCTGGGCCATCCGGATTTCGACCGGACCAGTCCGGTGGTCAAGAAGGGCTTCGAGGTGCTGCTGAAGTACCGACAGCCTGACGGGGCGATCTTCAATCCCAAGGAGGGCCAGCCGTCCTACACGACGGCCATCGCGATCATGGCCATGTCGGCCGCGAATGACCCGCAGCTCAAGGGGGCCATCGACGGCGGCGTGAAGTACCTTCAGGGGATCCAGATCCAGCCCGGCCAGGACTCGCCCGACGGCGCCATTGTCGCGGAGAACGACCCCAACGTGGGCGGCATCGGTTACGGCAGCAACAAGACGCCCAACCTGAGCGTGCTTCAGTTCGCCATGGAGGCCTGGCGCGACGCGGGCGTGCCGGCCGACGATGAGGCGATGAAGCGTGCCGCGGGCTTCCTGACGCGGTTGCAGAACCGCAGCGAGTCGAACCCCACGGCCATCGGCAAGAAGGGGTCCGACGACGGCGGGTTCGTCTACGATACGATTTCCTCCAAGGCCGGGCTGGATGCCGGCGGCGGCATGCGGAGCTACGGCTCGATGACCTACGCGGGCTTCAAGAGCATGCTCTACGCCGGCGTTGCCAAGGACGACCCTCGCATCGTGGCGGCGTACGACTGGATCCGCCGCTACTGGCGGCTGGACAGCAATCCCAACATGCCGGCTACCCAGTCCAAGGAAGGGCTTTTCTACTACTACATGGTCTTCGCCAGGGCACTCCAGGCCCTTGGACGCGACGAGATCCCGGACTTCAGGGACCAGTCCATCAAGCACAACTGGCGCGGGGAACTGGTCGCCCAGCTCGCCCAACTCGCCCAGCCAAACGGCTCATGGGCCAACGAGGCCGACCGATGGAACGAAGGCAGCCCCACGCTGGTGACCTGCTACGCCGTCATGGCACTGCAAGAGGCGATGAAGAAGTAGCCGCGGCGAGCCGACAACGACGATCCGGGCTCTGCCAACCCTAAGAACTAAGAGCTATGAGCTAGTGTAGTGCCTCAGAATTGATGAACATTATGCCGCCTGATAAATCCTAAATCCGAATCTCTAAATCCTAAACAATTTCGAAATACAAAATTCAAAACAAAGAAAAAGCCCCAGCGGAAAACCAGGCTTGCCATGAATCGGGTACCGTGAACTGGCGTTTCGAACATTTGAATTTGGCAATTCGGATTTGTTTAGGATTTAGAGATTAGGATTTCGGATTTACGAACTCGTGATAATTCACAATCTATTCGACGCACTGCACTAGAACCTAGGACCTTCTTTTCAGGTACCTGTCCATCGCCGCGGCCGCTCTCTTGCCATCGCCCATGGCCAGGATCACGGTTGCGCCGCCGCGGACAATGTCGCCGCCGGCGAAGACGCCGGGGATGCTGGTCATCTGGCCGGCGTCGGCGACGATGTTGCCCCACTTGTCGAGCTTCAGATCGGGGCAGGTCGCGGTCAGCAGTGGATTGGCTCGCGTGCCGACGGCCACGACGGCGATGTTGGCAGGCAGTTCGAACTCGCTGCCGGCCACCGGAACGGGGCGTCGCCGGCCCGAGGCGTCGGGCGCGCCGAGTTCCATTCGCCGGAGCCGCACGCCGCGGACCCACCCGGCCTCGTCGCCGAGGACCTCCAGCGGGGCTACGAGGAACATGAACTCCACGCCTTCCTGCTCGGCGTGGTGGATTTCCTCGACTCGTGCCGGCATCTCATCCCGGCCGCGGCGGTAGGCGACGATCGCGCGCCGCGAGCCCAGCCGCCTGGCCGTGCGAACGGCGTCCATTGCGGTGTTGCTGCCGCCGAAGACCACCGCCACGTCGCCCCGGGCGATCGGCGTGGTGCTCTCGGCCTTGTACGCGGCCATGAGGTTCACGCGCGTGAGATACTCGTTGGATGAGTAGACGCCCTTGAGGTTCTCGCCCGGCACGTTGAGGAACATCGGCAGCCCGGCGCCGTTGGCGATGTAGCAGGCGTCGAACTGGCGCATTATCTCGGGGACGGTCAGAGTCTTGCCGACGATCACGTTGCACTCGATCTTCACGCCCAGCAGCCGGAGGTTCTGCACCTCGCGGTCGACGATGTGCTTGGGCAGGCGGAACTCGGGAATGCCGTACCGCAGCACGCCGCCGGGCGCGTGCAGGGCCTCGAAAATGGTCACGTCGTGACCAACGCGGGCCAGCTCGCCCGCGGCGGTCAGGCCGCTTGGACCCGAGCCAACCACGGCGACCTTTCGCCCGGTGCGCTTTGCCGGTGCGGCGGGCTTTGTCGTGCTGTTTTCTGCCGCCCAGTCGGCGACGAATCGCTCCAGCCAGCCGATGGCGACCGCCTCGCCCTTTTTGCCGCGGATGCACTTGGCCTCGCACTGGGTTTCCTGCGGGCAGACCCGCCCGGTCGTCGCGGGCAGGGCGTTGTCGA